>NZ_JBEZEV010000092.1:0-25918 GCF_040649055.1 Micromonospora sp. NPDC049060 | reverse complement strand
TCCGGTCGCGCCGACCCCGGTCGTCCCGGCCCCGGGCGCGCGGACCACGGGTGCGCCGGCCCCGGGCGCGCCCGTCCCGGGGCGTGCGGTCGCCGGTGCGCGGGCGGGGTCGGCGGTGACCCGGCCCTGCCGGTCGACAAGCAGTCCGGCCGCGTCGGCGCGGGCCACCGCGGCGGCGAGCCGGGCCTTGGCGGCGGCCAGCCGGCCGGCGAACTCGGCCAGCACCTGGTCTGCCTCGATCAGGGCGGGGGAGACGGCGGTCAGCTCGGTGCGCAGGGCCGCGAGCCGGGCGTCGGCGGCGACGCCGGCCCCGCCCGACCAGCCGGACCGCAGCACCGCCGCGCCGGCGGCCAGCTCGTCGGCCCGCCGCGCCACCGGGCCGGTCAGCCCCCGCCAGGCCACCCCGGCCGCCCGCCACGCGTCGGGATCGGCGGCCCACAGCTGCCGGTAGCCGACGTCCGCCGCGCGGTCGGCGGGGTGCGCCGGGCGCGTCGGCGGCGTAGGGCGTGCCGGGGACGCCGGGCGTGCCGGGGACGCCGGCGGGACCGGGCGCGCCGCGTGCCCGGCCGGGGCCGACCGACCCGGCGCCGGGGGTGCCGGCGCGTTCACCGGGGCAGCGCGGTGAGGCGGCCGGCCGCCCGGTCGTCCGCCGCCTCGTACGCCTCGGCGGCGGAGCGGACCGCCCCGGCCGTGTGGGCCACCCGGGCGCCGAGCCCGCCGAACCAGGCGTGCACGGCCGACTCCAGCCCGGCCGACGCCGCCCCGGTCGACCACTCCGGGGCCGGCACCACCAGCCCGGACGCCCCGGCCAGCCCGTGCGCCAGCCGGTACGCGTCGTCGTCGAGCCCGCGCGCGGCCCGGCGCAGCGCGTCCGGTCGTACGGTCAACGGCTGCTCGGTCATCCTCGGCCCCCCGCCTCGCGAAAACATCGACGACCGCGACGCTAGGCGTCGTCCACACCCCCGCGCGTGGCCTGTGGACGACGGCCCGCCCGCGTACGGCGGCGTCGTCCACAGGCGTTGCCGCGCGCGGTGCCGAGGGCTAATCTGCGGCCGCCCGCGCCGGTAGGGTGAGCGGGTGATCGTCGCTGTCGGCATCGACGTCGTCCTCGTCGAGCGGTTCGCCAAGGCCCTGGCACGGACACCGCTGCTCGCCGACCGGCTCTTCACGGAGGCCGAGCGGTGCACCCGCTCCGGCAACCCGCGCTCGCCCGAGTCGCTGGCCGCCCGCTTCGCGGCCAAGGAGGCGGTCGCCAAGGCGCTCGGCGCCCCGGCCGGCCTGAGCTGGCACGACTGCGAGGTCGTGCCGGACCCGGACGGCCGGCCCTGGCTGACCGTCTCCGGCACGGTCGCGGCGGCGGCCACCGAGCGCGGGGTCAACCGCTGGCATCTCTCGTTGTCGCACGACGGCGGGATCGCCTCGGCGATGGTGGTCGCGGAGCGGTGATCGGGGGCGTGCCGGGTCGCGGCGCGCCGGGAGTCGGACGGGACGGGGTGGCATGAGATCGGTCTGGCGGGTCGCGGACGTACGCGCTGCGGAGGCGGGCCTGATGGCCACGCTGCCGCCCGGGACGCTGATGAAGCGCGCGGCGGCCGGGCTGGCCCGCCGCTGCGCGCTGCTGCTGGCCGACCGGGGCGGCGTCTACGCCGCGCGGGTGCTGCTGCTGGTCGGCTCCGGCGACAACGGCGGCGACACGCTCCTCGCGGGCGCGCACCTGGCCCGGCGGGGTGCCGCCGTGTCGGCGCTGCTGCTGGCCCCCGGCCGGGCGCACGCGGAAGGGCTGGCCGCGCTGCGGGCGGCGGGCGGGCGGGTCGTCGACCGGCCGCCGGGGACCGTCGACCTGGTGCTGGACGGCATCGTGGGGATCGGCGGTCGCGGCGGGCTGCGGGACACCGCCGACCAGCTCGCCGCCAGCCTCGTGCGGCACCGGGGGCGCGACGGCGCACCGGCCGCCGTGGTCGCCGTGGACGTGCCCAGCGGGGTCGCGGTCGACACCGGGGGAGTGCCGTTGACCGCGTCGGGCCGCCCCAGCGCGGTGCGGGCCGACGTGACAGTGGCGTTCGGCGCGCTGAAGCCCGCCCTGGTGGTGGGCCCGGCCGCCGCGCTCGCCGGTGAGGTGGAGCTGGTCGACATCGGGCTGGAGCCGTGGCTGCGGGGCAGCCCGGCGTTGGGCGTGACCGAGTGGTCGGACGTCGTCGACTGGTGGCCCCGGCTCGGCCCGGCCTCGGAGAAGTACAGCCGGGGCGTGGTGGGCGTCGCGACCGGCTCAGCGACCTACCCTGGCGCGGCCGTGCTCTCCGTCGCGGGGGCGCTGGCCGGCCCGACCGGCCTGGTCCGCTACGCCGGCTCGGCCCGGGCCGACGTGCTGCGCCGGCACCCGTCGGTGATCGCGACCGGTCGGGTCGCCGACGCCGGGCGGGTGCAGGCGTGGGTCTGCGGGTCCGGCCTGGGCACCGGCGAGGAGGCCGCCGGGGAGCTGCGGGCGGTGCTCGCCGCCCCGGTGCCGGTGGTGCTCGACGCCGACGCGTTGACGCTGCTGGTCGACGGCTCGCTCGCCGGCCGGCTGCGCACGCGGGACGCCCCGATCGTGGTCACCCCGCACGACCGCGAGTTCAGCCGGCTCTGCGGGGAGGAACCGGGCGCCGACCGGGTGGCCGCCACCCTGCGGCTGGCCGCCTGGATGAACGCGGTGGTGCTGCTCAAGGGCGACCGCACGGTGATCGGCACGCCGGACGGCCGGGCGTACGTCAACCCGACCGGCACCCCGGCGCTGGCCACCGGCGGCACCGGCGACGTGCTGGCCGGGCTGCTCGGCTCGCTGCTCGCGGCCGGGCTGCCCCCGGAGCGGGCGGCGGCCGCCGCCGCGTACCTGCACGGGCTGGCCGGCCGGGAGGCGGCCCGGGGCGGACCGGTGACGGCGCCCGACGTGGCCGACGCCCTCCGCCCGGTCCTCGCCCGCCTCGGCTGACTGGCCGTACCGGCGGCACCGGCCGCGCTGGCGGTGGCTCCTGTGCCGGCGGTACCGGCTGCGCCGGCCTCGGCCGGGGGGATCGGGTTGGAAAGTAGGCTGGGGGCATGTGGCAGGCCGAGGTACGCGTGGACCTGGACGCGATCCGCGAGAACGTGAGCCGGCTGAGGTCCGGCACCGCCGCCGAGCTGATGGCGGTGGTGAAGGCCGACGGCTACGGCCACGGCATGGTCCCGGCCGCCCGCGCCGCCCTCGACGCCGGGGCCGACTGGCTGGGGGTCTGCACGCTCGACGAGGCGCTGACGCTGCGCCGGGCCGGGATCACCGTGCCGGTGCTGGCCTGGCTCCTCGCGCCCGGGCTGCCGCTGCACGAGGGCGTCGCCGCCGGGGTCGACCTCGGCGTCGCCAGCCTGCCCCAGCTCGACGAGATGGTCGCGGCGGGCCGCGCCGCCGGTCGGCCGGCCCGGCTGCACCTCAAGATCGACACCGGGTTGGCCCGGGGCGGCGCGACCGTCGCCGACTGGCCGGCCCTGCTCGACGCCGCCGCCAAGGCGCAGGCCGACGGCCTGGTCGAGGTGGTCGGGGTGTGGAGCCACTTCGTGTACGCGGACTCGCCCGGCCACCCGACCATCGACCGTCAGATCGCCGTCTTCCACGAGGGGCTGGGCATGGCCGAGCAGGCCGGCCTGCGGCCGCGCTACCGGCACCTGGCCAACTCGGCCGCGACGCTGACCCGGCCCGACACCCACTTCGACCTGGTCCGCCCCGGGCTCGCCGTCTACGGCCTCTCCCCGGTGGCCGGCGAGCGCTACGGGCTGCGCCCGGCCATGACCGCCCGCGCCCGGGTGATGCTCGCCAAGCGCGTCCCCGCCGGCTCCGGCGTCTCGTACGGGCACACCTACACCACCGAGCGGGCGGCGAACCTCGCGGTGGTGCCGCTCGGCTACGCCGACGGGGTGCCCCGGCACGCCTCCAACAGCGGCCCGGTGCAGCTCGGCGGCAAGCGCCGGACGATCTCGGGCCGGGTCTGCATGGACCAGTTCGTGCTCGACTGTGGCGACGACCCGGTGGCCGCCGGCGACGAGGTCACCCTCTTCGGCAGCGGCGCCGACGGCGGGCCCACCGCCGACGACTGGGCCGAGGCGGTCGGCACCATCAACTACGAGATCGTCACGCGGTTCGGCAGCACCCGGGTGCCCCGCGTCTACGACGGCGAGCGCCCGTGACGACCCGTTCCCGCATCCCGCTGCCGCGTACCGGGCACGCCAAGGCGGCAATCGGCGCGTTGGCCGCCGTCGGGGTCGCCGCCGCCGGGCTCGCGGCCGGCGTCGCCACCGAACGCGCCCTGGTCCGCAAGCTCAAGGCCGACCCCACCGACCGGTACGCCGGGGAGGTCTTCGGCGAGCAGCGGTACGACGACTCCTTTCGGCTGGAGATGCCCGACGGCACCGACATCCACGTCGAGGTGGTGGAGCCGACCCGGCCCGTGCCCGGCAACCCGACCGTGGTGCTGGTGCACGGCTTCTGCCTCGACATGGGCACCTTCCACTTCCAGCGCAAGCTGCTCGCCGAGCGGGGCGAGCACCGGATCGTCGCCTACGACCAGCCAGGGCACGGCCGGTCGGGGCGGCTGGAGACCGGCGAGTACGACCTGACCGCGCTCGGCCGGACGCTGCGCGAGGTGATCGACCGGGCCGCGCCGGAGGGGCCGCTCGTGCTGGTCGGCCACTCGATGGGCGGAATGACCATCATGGCGTTCGCCGAGCTGTTTCCGGAGCTGTTCGGCGACCGGGTCGTGGGCACCGTGCTGATGGCCACCTCGGGCGGCCTGCTCGCCGAGACCAAGCTGGTCGCGCCCGCCCTGCTCGGCCGGGTCGGCGCGCCGGTGCTGCACCTGGTCGGCAACGTCACCCGCTACGGCGGCCCGGTGATCGACCGGGCGCGCAGGTCCACCACCAACGTGGCCTGGCTGCTCACCCGCAAATACGGCTTCGGCACCCGCCAGCCCAGCCCGGCCCTGGTGTCGTACGTCGAGACGATGAACTCCCGCACCTCCGCCGACACGGTGACGCGCTACCTGCGGACGCTGGCCACGCACTCCCGGTTCCCGGCGCTCGCCGCGCTGGCGGACACCCCCGTGCTGGTGGTCGTCGGCGACAAGGACATGATCACCCCCGTGACGCACTCCGAGGAGATCGTCCGGCGACTGCCGCACGCCGAGTTCGTCAAGATCTCCGACAGCGGGCACGTGGTGATGCTGGAGCACGCCGACGAGGTCAACGAGGCGCTGGTCCGGTTCCTGGAGGCGTTGTGAGCCACGTCGTGAAGCTGCCGACCGTCGACGACACCCACGAGTTCGGGCGGCGGCTGGCCGGGCTGCTGCGCGCCGGCGACCTGCTGCTGCTGACCGGGCCGCTCGGCGCCGGCAAGACCGCGCTGACCCGGGGCCTCGGGGCCGGGCTCGGGGTGCTCGGGGACGTCACCTCGCCCACCTTCGTGATCGCCCGGGTGCACCGACCCGACCCGGCCCGGGGCGGCACGGTGGCGCTGGTGCACGCCGACGCGTACCGGCTGGGGGACGCCGCCGACCCGCGCGCCGAGATCGACGACCTCGACCTGGACGCCTCGGTGGACGAGTCGGTGACCGTGGTCGAGTGGGGCGAGGGCCTGGTCGAGCAGCTCGTCGACGCCCACCTGCGGGTACGCCTCGACCGGCGCGACGACGACACCCGGGTGGTCGAGCTGGAGCCGGTCGGCGGCGACTGGGCGCAGCGCCTGACCGCCCTCGGGTGAGCGCTGTCGTACCGGCTGCCTAGAGTGCGCGGGACGGACCCGACAGGCGAAAGGTTGCCGATGCCCGACGACGCCCCCACCCTGGACCTGCTGGCGCTGCTGCCGGAGGACTGGCGTGCCGTGCTCACCCCGCACCTCGACCCGGCCCGCACCGCCGCGCTGGCCGAGTTCGTCGCGGGCGAGTACGCGGCCCGCACCGTCTTCCCGCCGGTCGAGGACCTCTTCTCGGCCTACCGGCTCTGCGCGCCGGCCGACTGCCGGGTGCTGATCCTCGGGCAGGATCCCTACCACAAGGCGGGGCAGGCCCACGGGCTCAGCTTCAGCGTGCGGGAGGGCGTGAGCGTGCCGCCGTCGCTGCGCAACGTCTTCAAGGAGCTGGGCGAGGACCTCGGCGTGCCGAAGCCGCGCGGCGGCAACCTGAGCGGCTGGGCGGCACAGGGCGTGCTGCTGCTCAACGCCGTGCTCACCGTCCGCGAGGCGACGCCCGGCTCGCACGCCAACCGCGGCTGGGAGGAGTTCACCGACGCCACCATCCGGGCGCTCGACGCGATGGACTCGCGGGTGGTCTTCCTGCTCTGGGGCGGCTACGCGCGCAAGAAGGCGGCCCTGGTGACCAACCCGCGGCACGTGGTGCTGGAGGCCGGGCACCCCAGCCCGATGAACCCGCGCGGCTTCCTGGGCAGCCGCCCGTTCAGCGCGGCCAACAAGGCGCTCGCCGACGCCGGCCTGCCCACGGTCGACTGGGAGCGCTCCGCCGGCTGACAGCTGCGCACTTTCGCGGTCACCGCGCGGTGACCGTCCGTTGTAGCCTGTGCTGCGAGCGGTCGGTCGGCGCGTACGCCGTGGCGGTGCCGACCTCGCCGAGCAGCGACGCGAGCCGGGAGGCGGCGATGGCGGCGACGGTCAGCGAACAGCGGTGGCGGGTGGCGCGGACGGCGCTGGCGGAGCAGACCGACCGCTTCCTCGACCTGGTCCGCGCCACCCCACCCGGGGCCATGGCCACCGCCCACTGGTCGGTGGCCGACACGCTGGCCCACGTGGGCTCCCTGGCGTGGTACTACGCGTGCCTCGTGGACCCGGACCATCCGCCCCTGCCGGTGCCGGGTCTGCACCGGCAGCTCCCGGACGTCACCGTCGACACGGTGGCGGACTTCAACGACGTGCTGCTGCGGCACCTCACCGAGCGCGAGCCGCAGGCCCTGGCCGACCGGTTGCGGGCCGACGTCGGGCGGCTCCTGGCCGTCTGCGAGGGCCAGCGCCCCGACGAGACGGTGCCCTGGCTCGGCGGCGCCCGGGTGCCCCTCGCCGGCCTCTGCGCGCACCTGGTCAACGAGCTGCTCATCCACGGTCACGACGTCGCCCGCGTCGCCGGGCGGCCGTGGTCGCTCCCCGGCCGGGACGCCGCGCTGTTCATGGAGCTGTTCGTGGCCGGCGTGGTCCGGCACGGCTACGGGCGGCTCATCGACGGCGGCGCGCCGCCGAGCGAACGCCCCGTCGTGGTCGAGTTCCGCTCGGCGTACGCGGCCCCGGTCCGGCTCCTGCTGCACCGGGGGCGGATGACGTTCGCCGATCCCGGAGCACGGGCCGACGCCCGGATCGACCACGATCCCGGCACGCTCAACCTGATGATGTTCGGCCGGGTCAGCCGCGCCCGGGCGGTGCTCACCGGCAAGGTGCGCGTCAGCGGGCGGCGCCCCTGGCTGCTGCCGGCCTTCCTGCGCAAGTTCCGCACCCCGAGTTGAACCCCGCCCGCCCGTCCCGCCCGCCGGCCCTGCCGTCAGCCGCTCCCCGGTCCCATCGCCCGCGCCACCGTCAGCCGCTCGCCGGCCCGCCCGCGCCACCGGCCTCGCCGCTCGTCCCACCTGGCCGGGGCGTGACCGGGGGTGACCACGGGGGCGACTAGGCTGGCTCACCGTGCTCGTACTGGTGGTGGACAGCTCGACCCCCGCGGTGACCGCGGCGCTGGTGGAGGTCGCGGCGGACGGTGTCGCGACCCGCGCGTACCGCTGCACGGTCGACGCCCGCGCCCACGGTGAACTGCTCGCGCCGCAGGTCGACGCCGTGCTCACCGAGGCGGGTGCCCGCCCGGCCGACCTGGGCGCGATCGTCGCCGGCCTCGGCCCCGGCCCGTTCACCGGGCTGCGGGTGGGGCTGGTCACCGCCGCCACCATCGGCCAGGTGCTGGGCGTCCCGACGTACGGTGTCTGCTCGCTGGACGCCATCGGTCACCCGGCGGCCGCCGGCGAGCCGGTGCTGGCGGCGAGCGACGCGCGCCGCCGGGAGATCTACTGGGCGGTCTACGACGGCGCGGGCCAGCGGATCGTCGGCCCGGAGGTGTCCGTGCCGGCGGTCGCCGCCGAGCGCGCCCGCGGCCTGGCCGTCACGGCCGCGGTCGGCGACGGCGCGCACCGGTACGCGGACGTGCTCGGCCTGCCCGTGCGGGACGAGCCCCGCTACCCGGACGCGGGCGTGCTGGCGACCCTGGCCGCCGAGCGCATCCGGGCCGGCGCCCCCTCGGAGGCGCTCACCCCGCTCTACCTGCGCCGCCCGGACGCCGTGGCGGCGACCGCCCGCAAGCCGGTGCTGCCGTGAGCGCGAGGAGTGAGCCGGTCTTGCGAGCCCCGCAGTCGCGAGCCGAGGTGCTGCCGTGAGCGCGAGGAGTGAGCCGGTCTTGCGAGCCCCGCAGTCGCGAGCCGAGGTGCTGCCGTGACGGTGCGGCTGGAGCGGTTCCGGTGGTGGCACGTCGACGAGGTGCTGCCGATCGAGGCGGACCTGTTCGGCGCCGAGCAGTGGTCGGCGGCGATGTTCTGGAACGAGCTGGCCAACGGGCACTTCTACCTGGTCGCCACCGGCGACGACGGCGACCTGCTCGGCTACGCCGGGCTCGCCGTGGCCCCGCCCGACGAGGCGTGGGTGCAGAACGTCGCGGTGCGCCGGGACGCCCAGCGGCGCGGCGTCGGGCGGATCCTGCTGGAGGCGCTGCTCGCCGAGGCCGCCCGGCTCGGCCTCCGCAGCGTCCTGCTGGAGGTCGCGGCGGACAACGCCCCCGCCCAGAAGCTCTACGCGACGTACGGCTTCGAGCCGATCGGCGTGCGGCGCGGCTACTACCAACCGAGCAACACCGACGCGCTGGTCATGCAGCGCACGCAGGATGTGAGCGATGACTGACGAACCCCTGATCCTCGGCATCGAGACCTCCTGCGACGAGACCGGGGTCGGCATCGTGCGCGGGCACACCCTGCTGGCCGACGCGCTCGCCTCCAGCGTCGAGCAGCACGCCCGCTTCGGCGGCGTGGTGCCCGAGGTGGCCAGCCGGGCCCACCTGGAGGCCATCGTGCCGACCATGGACCGGGCGTTGAAGGAGGCGGGGGTGACCCTCGCCGACATCGACGCGATCGCGGTCACCTCCGGGCCGGGGCTGGCCGGCGCGCTGCTGGTGGGGGTGGCCGCCGCGAAGGGCTACGCGCTCGCCGCCGAGAAGCCGGTCTACGGCGTCAACCACCTGGCCGCGCACGTCGCCGTGGACACCCTGGAACACGGCCCGCTGCCCGAGCCGGCGATCGCCCTGCTGGTCTCCGGCGGGCACTCCTCCCTGCTGCTCGTCGACGACCTGGCCCGGGGCGTCACCCCGCTCGGCGCCACCATCGACGACGCGGCCGGCGAGGCGTTCGACAAGGTGGCCCGGCTGCTCGGGCTGCCGTTCCCCGGCGGCCCGTACATCGACCGGGAGGCCCGGGCCGGCGATCCGGCCGCCATCGGCTTCCCGCGCGGCCTCACCGCCCCCAAGGACCTCGCCGCCCACCGCTACGACTTCTCCTTCTCGGGGCTCAAGACGGCGGTGGCCCGGTGGGTCGAGGCGCGGCAGCGTGCCGGCGAGCCGGTGCCCGTCGCCGACGTGGCCGCGTCCTTCCAGGAGGCGGTCTGCGACGTGCTGGTACGCAAGGCGCTGGACGCCTGCCGGACCACCGGCGTCGAGACGCTGGTGATCGGCGGGGGCGTGGCGGCCAACTCCCGGCTGCGCGCGATGGCCGAGGACCGCGCCGCCGCGTACGGCATCCGGGTCCGGGTGCCCCGCCCCGGGCTCTGCACGGACAACGGCGCGATGGTCGCCGCCCTCGGCTCGCACCTGGTCGCCTCGGGTGTCGCGCCGAGCCGGCTGGACCTGCCCGCCGACTCCGCCATGCCGCTGACGACAGTCAGCGTCTGAACCCCGAGGATGGCTGACGTGATCGTGCGGATGTGGGAGGCGCGGGCGGAGCCGTACGGCGCCGCGGACCTGATCACCTGGGTGTGCGACACCGCCCTGCCGGAGTTCGAGCACGACCCGATGCACCTGTCCAGCGAGGTGTTCTCCTCCACCGACCACCGGGTCGTGGTCATCTCCAAGTGGCGCAGCAACCCGCGTCCGCTGCCGGAGCCGCCGGCGACGCTGCTGGCCCGCCCGCCGCACTCCTGGGACTTCACGCAGGTCGACCGCTGAGGCCGGGCCGGCCGGCCGACGGCGGAGGACACGTGAGCCGCGGCACGCCGAGGCGGTAATTGGTTGGCGGGGTGACCGGCCCGCCACCTAGCGTCGGTGGGCCATGCGTTTCTCACCGGCCGGTGACCCCGGCGTACCCGACATCCGCTCGGCGACCCGCTACCTCGTGTGGCTGGCCGGGCGGCACAAGGCGCTGCTCACCGTCGGCATCCTGCTGGGCGTCGTCTGGATGGTCGCCCAGGCGCTGGTGCCGGCGGCCGTCGGCCGGGCCGTCGACGGGCTCACCCGCCGCGACGAGGAGGCGCTGCTCACCTGGGGGCTGGTGCTGCTCGGGCTGGGCGTGTTCCAGGCCGCCGCGGGGATCCTGCGGCACTACTGCGCGGTGCACAACTTCCTCGCCGGGGCGTACCGGACGGTGCAGTTGACCGTGGGCGCGGCGAACCGGCTCGGCGCCGCGCTGCCCCGCCGGGTCTCCGCCGGCGAGGTGGTGAGCATCGGTACGGCCGACATCAGCCAGATCGGTGCGGCCATCGACATCACCGCCCGGGGCACCGGCGCGATCGTGGCGATCGCGACCGTCGGGGTGATCCTGCTCGGCGCCTCCGTGCCGCTCGGGCTGGTCGTGGTGCTCGGCGTGCCGCTGCTGATGGCGGTCGTCGGGCTGCTCATCCGGCCGCTGCACCGGCAGCAGCAGGCGTACCGGGACTCGGAGGGGGCGCTGACCGCCCGGGCCGGCGACATCGTCTCCGGGCTGCGGGTGCTGCGCGGCGTCGGCGGCGAGCCGGTGCTCTCCGCCCGCTACCGGTCGCGGTCGCAGGCGCTGCGCGCCGACGGCCTGCGGGTGGCCCGCATCGAGTCGCTGCTGGAGGCGGCCCAGGTGCTGCTCCCGGGGGCGTTCCTCGTGCTGGTCACCTGGCTGGGCGCCCGGTTCGCGCTGCGCGGCGAGATCAGCGCCGGTGAGCTGGTGGCGTTCTACGGCTACACGGCGTTCCTGGTCAGCCCGCTGCGCCAGCTCACCGAGGCGGTGGACAAGCTGACCCGGGGGCACGTCGCCGCCCGGCGGGTGGTGCGGCTGCTGCGGCTCACCCCGGAACTGCTCGACCCGGCCCGCCCGGCCGCCCTGCCGGAGGGCCCCGGCGAGCTGGTCGACGTGGCCTCCGGCGTGACGGTACGGCCGGGCCGGTTCACCGCGCTCGCCGCCACCGCCCCCGAGGACGCGGCGGCGGTCGTGGACCGCCTCGGCCGGTACGTCGACTCGGACGCGACGCTGCACGGCGTACCGCTGCGGGAGGTGGCGCTGGCGACGGTGCGGGAGCGGATCCTGGTGGCCGACAACGACGCGCACCTGTTCACCGGCCCGCTCCGCGCGGAGCTGGACCCGCACGACCGGGTCGACGACGCGACGGTCGCGGCGGCGTTGACGGCGGCGAGCGCGACCGACATCGTCGAGGCCCTGCCGGCGGGGCTGGACAGCGCGGTCGCCGAGCGCGGCCGGGAGTTCTCCGGCGGCCAGCAGCAGCGGCTGCGGCTGGCCCGGGCGCTGGTCGCCGACCCGGAGATCCTGCTGCTGGTGGAGCCGACCAGCGCCGTGGACGCGCACACCGAGGCCCGCATCGCGGACCGGCTCGGCGCCGCCCGGGCGGGCCGGACCACCCTGGTCTGCACCACCAGCCCGCTCGTGCTGCACCGCGCCGACCACGTGATCTTCGTGGAGGACGGCAAGGTGGTGGCCGAGGGGACGCACACCGCACTGCTCGACGGCGAGCCGCGCTACCGGGCGACGGTCAGCCGGGGGGAGGACTGATGGCCACCGCACTGCCGGTCGCCGACGGGCGCCAGGTGCGCCGCTACGCCCGCACGCTGGCCCGCCGGCATCCGAGGGCGCTCGGGGCCGCGCTCGGCCTGCACGCGCTGGCCGCCGCTGCCGGCCTGGTCGCGCCGTGGCTGCTCGGCGACCTGGTGGAGGGGATCTCCCGGGGCACGTCCGGCGTCACCGTGGACCGGATCGCCCTGCTGATCGCCGGGTTCGTGCTGGTGCAGTCGGTGCTGGTCCGCTTCGCGCACCTGGCGTCGGCCCGGCTCGGCGAGCGGGTGCTGGCCGAGCTGCGCGAGGAGTTCGTCGACCGGATCCTGGCGCTGCCGCTGGCCACCGTGGAGCGGGCCGGCACGGGCGACCTGCTCACCCGGACGTCCCGGGACGTCTCCGCGCTGTCGCGGACGGTCCGGTTCGCGGTGCCGGAGACGCTGATCGCGATCGTCACCGGCTGCTTCATCGTCGGCGCGCTGCTCCTGGTCGATCCGCTCTTCGCGCTGCCCTGCCTGCTCGCGGTGCCGCTGCTGTGGGCCGGCACCCGCTGGTACCTGCGCCGCGCCCCCGCCGGCTACCTGCGGGAGAACGCCGCCTACTCCGACATCACCGACGGCATCAGCGAGACCGTCGAGGGTTCGCGGACCACGGAGGCGCTGCGGCAGCAGGCGCGCCGCCGGGCCCGCACCGACGCCGACATCCACCGGTCGTACGCGGCCGAGCGCTACACCCTGCGGCTGCGCACGGTGTTCTTCCCGATCGCCGAGATCGGCTACGTGCTGCCGGTGGTGGCCACGTTGATCATAGGCGGTTGGTTCCACCTGAAGGGCTGGGTGAGCCTCGGCGAGGTCACCGCCGCCACGCTCTACGTGCAGGCGTTGATCGACCCGGTCGACCGGCTGCTCTCCTGGCTGGACGAGTTGCAGGTCGGCGGCGCCTCCATGGCGCGCCTGCTCGGGGTGGCCGACGCCGACCCGCCGGCCGGCTCCGCGACCCGGCCCGCCGCGGGTCCTGCGGGCCCGCCCGATCCTCCGCCACCGGGGGAGCGGCGGCTCGCCGCCCGGGACGTCCGGTACGCGTACCGGGAGGGCCGGGACGTGCTGCACGGGGTGACCCTGCTGCCGGAGCCGGGGGAGAAGCTGGCCATGGTGGGCCCCTCGGGCGCCGGCAAGTCCACGCTCGGCCGGCTGCTCGCCGGGGTGCACGCGCCCCGTACCGGCTCGGTCACGGTGGCCGGCCGGCGACTCGACGAGCTGCCCCTGTCCGAGCTGCGTACGCACGTCGCCCTGGTCACCCAGGAGCACCACGTCTTCATCGGCACGCTGCGGGAGAACGTGGCGATGGTGCGGCCGGGCGCCGACGAGGCGGCCGTGCGGTCGGCGCTGGCCGCCGTCGACGCGGTGGAGTGGGCCGACGGGCTGCCGGACGGGCTGGACACCGTGGTCGGTGCCGGCGGGCACCCGCTGTCGCCCGCGCAGGCGCAGCAGCTCGCGCTGGCGAGGCTGGTGCTGGCCGACCCGCACACCCTGGTGCTGGACGAGGCCACCTCGCTGATCGACCCCCGCGCCGCCCGGCACCTGGAGCGGTCCCTCGCGGCCGTCCTCCAGGGCCGTACGGTCGTGGCCATCGCGCACCGCCTCTTCTCGGCGCACGACGCCGACCGGGTGGCGGTGGTGGAGGACGGCCGGATCGCCGAGATCGGCTCGCACGACGAACTGGTCGCAGCCGACGGCTCCTACGCGGCCCTCTGGCGCTCCTGGCACGGCACCGGCTCCTGACGCGCCGCGCGGCGCGCCGTGTCCGGAGCCGTCGCCGTCGATGCCGGCGGGCGGTGCCTGTTTCCCTGTTCGAGGGTGCCGCGCCGGACCGCCGTACCACGATGGTGGAGCGGCAGGCGACCGGCGCGTACCCGTCACCGTGCCGTCGGCGGTGACGGGGGTGCGGCGTGGGCGGTCTCGAACTGATCGTGGTGCTGGGCGTCACGGTGCTGGTCGGCACGACCCTCGGCGGACGGTACAGCGTGGCGCCCCCGGTCCTGCTCATCGCGATGGGCGCGCTGCTCGCGCTCCTGCCGCCGCTGTCCCACGTGGTGCTGGAGCCCGACGTGGTGCTGCTGCTGTTCCTGCCGGCGATCCTCTACAAGGAGAGCATCACCACCAGCCTGCGCGAGATCCGCAAGAACCTGCTCGCGATCGCGTTGCTCGCGGTGGGGCTGGTGGTGGCGACGATGGTGGCGGTGTCGCTCGTCGTGCAGCGGTTCGGCGTGGACCCGGCCGCCGCCTGGGTGCTCGGCGCGGTGCTCGCGCCGACCGACGCGGCGGCGGTCGCAGGCCTGGCCAAACGGATGCCGCGCCGGATCCTGACCACCCTGCACGCGGAGAGCCTGATCAACGACGGCACCGCGCTGGTGCTCTTCTCCGTCGGGTTGGGCCTGATCGTGGGCGGCACCGAGCCGGGGCTGCTCGGGCTGACCGAGCGGTTCGTCCTCGCGTCGACCGGTGGCGTGGTTGCCGGCCTGCTGGTCGGCTGGGCGGTGATCCTGCTCCGGCGTCGGCTCGACGATCCGCTGCGCGAGGGCGCGCTGAGCGTCCTAACACCGTTCGTCGCGTTCCTCCTTGCCGAGCTCGTGCACGCCAGTGGCGTCCTGGCGGTGGTGGTCGCGGGTCTCGTGCTGGCGTACGCCGCCCCCCGGGTCATCCGGGCCCGCTCCCGGGTGCTGGCGTACGGCTTCTGGGACCTCGCCACGTTCCTGATCAACGGCGGGCTCTTCGTGCTCCTGGGGATGCAGATCCCGCGCGCCCTGCGCGACGTGACCAGCCTGTCGGCGATGCGGGCGATGGCCATCGCGGTGGTGGTGACAGGCGTGGTCGTGCTGACCCGGATGGTGTGGGTCCACCTGGCGGCGTTCGCCTTCCTGGTCGTCGACCGCCGGGCGGCGGAGCAGGACGAGCGGGTCGACTGGCGGGTGCGGACGGCGGCCGGGTGGGCGGGGTTCCGGGGCGCGGTTTCTCTCGCGGCCGCCCTCGCGGTGCCGGTGACCACGCCCACCGGCACACGTGTGCACGAGCGTGATCTGATCATCTTCGCCACCGCCGTGGTCATCCTGCTGACGATGCTGATCCAGGGCACCACGCTGCCCGCCGTCGTCGGGTGGGCGGGCCTGGTCGGCGACACCCGGCGGGTCGGCGAGCTGCGGCTGGCCCGGGTGCGGGCCACCGAGGCAGCGCTGGCGGTGCTGCCCGAGGTCGCGGACCGGCTCGGCGCGGCGCCGGACGCGGTCGACCGGATCCGGGCGGACTACGAGCAGCACCTCGACGACATCCGCTCCACCGACGAGGAGAGCCGGTCGGCGGAGCAGGCCCGGGACCTCGACCGGCGGCTGCGGCTGGCCGTGCTCGAACACAAACGGCGCGAGATCACCAGGCTGCGGGACACGAACGAGATCGACGACATCGTCCTGCGGGAGCTGCAGGCCGTCCTCGACATCGAGGAAATCCGCCTGCTGGGCCCGGAGGTCAACGAGTAGCCGTGCCCGGCCGTCGCACCGGGCGTGCGGGCCTGCCGGGTGCGCGAGTCGGGCGGGCGTGCCGGGTGTGTGGGTCGTGCGGGCCTGCGGGCCGCACCGGCGTGCCGGCACGCGGCCGACTGCTGCGCGGACCCTGCCGCTGATAACTCATCGTGACGATGCTCGTGAGGGGCCGAAAATGTCACGCACGGTAGTCGAATCTGTCTGGCTTCCAAGCGCAAGCGGCCACGATTCAGCGCTTAGTCCGCTGACCAGCGATTTCTTCTCTCGATCACCGAGCCGGCCGATAGTGCTCACGCGCCCTTTGCTCTGCAGCCGCGGATGCACCAGCCACCGTCCGTAGCTGGTGCGTGGATGGCTGCAGAGCAAAGGGTGCGAGGCGAGTGCCCCGTGGCGACGGTGTGACACCCATTGCGATTACCGAAAGTAACGTCGGTGGCCGGGCCGCGAACAGACGGCAGCAGCAGGGCCGCGACAGCCAGGCAGCCACACCGCCCAGCCGCCACACCGCCGAGGTGCCAGGCTGCCACACCGCCAGGCCTCCGCACGCCAGCCGCCAAGGCGCCAGAATCCCCTGCGGTTCGACGGCCTCCCGGCCGTGGCCGCCGGAGGACGCCGTGGTCAGGTGCGGCGCAGGATGCGGTACGTGGCGACGCCTCCCGTGCCGAGCGCGGCGAGGAAGACCAGCCAGACCACCGTGCTGCTGACTCCCATCGGCGGGCCGGAGTTGGCGGAGGCGGCGGCGAGCAGGCCGTCGTCGCCGGGGGCGGGCAGGGCGGCCGGCGGCAGTTCCGGCCAGCGCACCAGCCCGGTGCTCTCCAGCATCTGCATGTGGTGCAGGACGAACCGGTTGGCGTCGTCGGCGAGCTTGCGGATCACCGGATCGCGGGTGCTGGCGCGGACCGCCCCGATGACCGGGAAGATCTTGCCGTGGGCGACCCGGAGCCGGGTGACGAAGATCTGGTCGAAGCGGGCGCCGGAGGCGTTCTGCATCTCCGTCAGCCAGCCCTTCTGCTCGGCCGTCGGGTCGCTCGGGATGCTCGCCCCGAGCTTGTTGGCCGCCTCGACCGTGAGGCGGTCCAGCTCCTCGTGCTCGGTGGCGATGCCGGCGCCGATCTCGCGTACCTTCGCGCTCTGCCCCTTGTCGGCGGCCAGCTGCCCGGCTGGCATCTCCCAGAGCCCGGCCAGCCGTACCCCGTTGAGCAGGGCGGCGTCGGCCGCGTTGAGCTGTTGACCGCCCGGTGCGGCGACGGCCACGCCGGGCAGCACCCCGAGCCCGGCGGCGATCGTGACGAGCAGCGCCGCCAGGCGACTGCTGCGGTGTCCCTGTCGGCGTCGGGCGGCTCTGAGCGGTGTCATGTCCGTGGTGTCTCCTCGGTCCGGTCCGAAACGAGTCCGGGCCGGGCGACGCCTCCGCCTTCGCCCGTCCGCGCACTGGTACGGAAGGACCGACCGATCGGTTCACCGGACCGGCCCGCCGGCGCCGGCACCTGTCCACCATTCGCCGGCACGGCACGGGCGGGGCCGGTCAGCCGACGTCGAGGGGGTCCGCCAGCAGGCGTTCGAAGGCCAGTTCAGCGGCGCCGATCAGCGCCGCGTCGTCCCCGAGCTTCGGGGTGCGCAGCCGGACGTGCTCCAGGCAGGCGGGCAGGGCCATCGAGTTGAGCCGGCTGCGGACCTGGGCCGCCGCCGCGAGGTAGAGGTCCCGCATGCCGCCGCCGAAGATGACCATCTCCGGGTTGAAGATGTTCACCAGGTTGGCCACCCCGAAGCCGAGCCAGTCGCCGGCCTGGCGTACCGCCGTCTGCGCCCGCAGGTCGCCCCGGTCGGCGGCGTCGAAGACGGCCAGCAGCGCGTCGCGGCCCCGCGCGTCGGAGTGGCCGGCCGCGCGCAGCAGCGCGTGCTCGCCGATCTCGGTCTCCCAGCAGCCCCGGGAGCCGCACTCGCAGGGCGCGCCGTCCCGGACGACCACCATGTGGCCGACCTCGCCGCCGTAGCCGCCGTGCCCGGTCAGCCGGCGCCCCCCGGCGATGATGCCGGCGCCGACGCCCACGTCCCCGTACAGGTAGATGACGTTGTCGCAGCCGGCCGCCGCGCCCCGGGCGTGCTCGGCGAAGGCCGCCACGTCGGCCACGTTGCCGACCGTGACCGGCACGTCGCAGCCCAGCTCGGCGCCGAGCGCCGCGCCGATCGGCTCGTCCACCCAACCGGTGGTCGGGCCCAGCCGGACCAGCCCGTCGTCGCGGCGGACCATGCCGCAGACCGCGACGCCCGCGCCGACGCAGACGGCGTCCGTCGGCGCGCTCTGCTGCATCTCCTTGACCGCCCCGGCCAGCAGCGGGGCGGCCTCCGCGGCGGTCAGGCCCCGGGGGCGGTCCAGCTCCCGGCGGTCGAGCACCGCGCCGCCGAGACCGATCCGCGCGGCGCGCAGCCGGTCCACCTCGATGCTGTACGCGTACGCGTGCACCCGGTCCGACTCGGGCCGGACGACCAGCGACGGTCGCCCGGCCCGGCCGGTCTCCTTCGGCGTCCCCTCGCTGACCAGCCCGGCGCCGGCCAGGTCGGCGGTCAGCGCGCCGATGGTGCTGCGGTTGAGCCCCAGCGTGGTGGTGAGCTCGGCACGGGTGGTGGCCCCGTGCACGTGCACGTACCGCAGCAACGCGCCCAGGTTCTGCCGGCGGATCTCGTCCTGGCTCGGTCCTGCGCGCATCGCCGTCGTCACTTCCGGTGCCGCGCGGTCAGCGGTTGCCGGTGGCGGTGGAACGCCGGCGGGAGAACGCGTCCACGCTCGCGGCGAGCAGCAGCACCACGCCGGTGACCACGTACTTCACCCCCGAGCTGTATCCCATCAGGCCCATCCCGTTGTCGATGACCGCGACGACCGCGCCACCGAGGACGGCGTCCAGCACCCGGCCCTTGCCGCCGAAGAGGCTGGTGCCTCCGATGACGGCCGCGCCGACCGCGTAGAGCAGTACGTTACTGCCACCCGTGTTGGGGTCCACCGAGTTGGCCCGGCTGGCGGCGACGATGCCGCCGATGGCCGCCATCGAGGAGCAGATCACGAAGACCGAGATGCGGATGCGGTCCACGTTGATGCCCGCCCGGCGGGCCGCCTCCTTGTTGCCGCCCACCGCGTAGACGTGCCGGCCGTAGCTGGTGCGCTGGAGCACGAAGGTCCAGAAGACCAGCAGCACGGCGATGATCGGCACCACGATCGGCACGCCCTTGAGCGAGCTGATCACGATGTTGCGGCTGCGCTCGAGGTTGAGGATGAAGACCGCCGCGCCGAGGATGAGCGCCAACCCGCCGATCCGGGCGAACACCACCGCGATCGGGTCGGTCACCAGGCCCCGGGCCGCCCGCGTACGGTGCCGGAGCAGTTGCACGGCCGCGTAGCCGGCGACCGCCACGGCGGCCAGCACCCAGCCGAGTACGGGGGAGAGGTTGCGGTTGGCGATGGCGACAAGCACGTCGTCGCGGACCGAGATGTTGGTGCCCTCCTCCATGAGCATCAGCACGATGCCCTGGAAGGCGAGGAACCCGGCGAGGGTCACCACGAACGACGGGATGCCGATCTTCGCCACCAGGAAGCCGAGGGTGGTGCCGATCGCCACGCCGGTGACGATGGCGGCGAGCACGGCCACGTACCACGGGTAGCCGAGGACGGTGACGACGTTGGCGAGGATGGCGGCGCAGACCCCGCTGGCGAAGCCGGCGGAGAGGTCGATCTCGCCGAGCAGCAGGACGAAGACCAGCCCCATCGCGATCAGCGTGACCGCGGCGCCCTGGGTGAACAGGTTGGCGAAGTTGCCGGCGGTGAGGAACGACGGCCGCATGATCGAGAAGACCGTGCAGAGCACGACCAGTCCGAGTACGGCGGGCAGCGCACCGATGTCGCCGCCCCGTACCCGGCTGACGTAGTTGCGGACGTGGCTGCCGAGGGTGGGCGGCGGTGTGACGGCCCCCGGGCCGTCCTTCTGCACGACGGTGGTGGTCATCGGACGCCTCCTGCGTTGCTCTCGGTCGGCTCCGCGCCGTGCCCGTTGCCGCCGTTGGCCGGCTCGGCGAGCCCGAGCCCGCCGGAGCGGCCGGCGGTGATCAGCTCGACGACCTGTGAGTGGGTGATGTCGGTGGTCTTCACCTGGGCGACCATCTGACCGAGGTAGAGCGCGGCGATCCGGTCGGAGACGGCGAAGACGTCGTTCATGTTGTGCGAGATGAGCACCACGGCGAGGCCGTTGTCGGCGAGCCGCCGGACCAGTTCGAGCACCTGGGCGGTCTGCGCGACGCCGAGCGCGGCGGTCGGCTCGTCGAGGATGACGAGCTTGCTGTTCCAGAGCACGGCCTTGGCGATCGCGACGGTCTGGCGCTGGCCACCGGAGAGGCTGGAGACGTGCTGGCGCAGCGACTTCACGGTCCGCACGCTCAACCCGGCGAGGGTGTCGGCGGCCATCTGCTCCATGGTCGGCTCGTCGAGCACGATGCCGCTGCGCTTCTCCCGGCCGAGGAACATGTTCTGCACGATGTCGAGGTTGTCGCAGAGCGCGAGGTCCTGGTAGACGACCTCGATGCCGAGCGCGGCGGCGTCGCGGGGGCTGTTGATGCTCACCGGCCGGCCGTCGAAGCGGAACTCGCCGGCGTCGGTGGGGTGGATGCCGCTGATGCACTTGACGAGGGTCGACTTGCCGGCGCCGTTGTCGCCGACCAGCGCGGTCACCTCGCCCGCGTGGGCGGTGAAGGCGACGTCGCGCAGGACCTGGACGGGACCGAAGCTCTTGTCGATCCCGCGTAGTTCCAGCAGGGGGGTTGCGGACACGGGGGGTCTCCTTCAGGTGGAGGGGAGGTCTCGGATCCCGTCCGGCGCGAACCGCCGCCCGGCACAGGGTCCGTGCCGGGCGGCGTGCGCGTGGAATCGGGTACGGGTCAGCTGATGCCGGCGTCGGCGCAGAGCTTGGCGTACGCCCCGGCGCAGACCTCGTCCTTGGTGACGAAGCCGTCGGCGATGACGTCCTTGACGTTCTCCTTGAAGATCAGCTTCGGGGTCAGCAGGACCGACGGGACGTCCCGGCCGCCCTCCGGGTCCTTGACCGTCTGGCCGGTCTCCTTCTTCTCACCCTTGGCGACCGCGATGGCCAGGTCCGAGGCGGCCTTCGCCTCCTCCCGGATCGCCTTGTAGACGGTCATGCACTGGTCGCCGGAGAGGATGTTCTGCAGGCCCTGCGGGGTGGCGTCCTGGCCGGTCACCGGGACCTTGCCGTTGAGCTTGTTCTTCTTCAGCACCGAGATGGCCGCGTTGCCGAGGCCGTCGTTGGCGGCGAGCACGCCGTCGATCTTGCCGCCGGTCTGGGTCAGCATCTGCTCGAAGATGGTGGCCGCCTGGGCGTTGTCCCACTCCGGAACGTTCTGGTCCGGGCCCTTGGTGTACTCCTTCGAGTCGAACTTCGGCTTGAGCACCGAGTCGTACCCGTTCTTGAACAGGGTGGCGTTGTTGTCGGTCGGCGAGCCGTTGAGGTACGCCACCACCGGGTTCTTGGCGCCCTTGTCGGTCAGGCACTTGCTCAGGCCCTCGCCCTGGAGCTTGCCGACGACCTCGTTGTCGAAGCTGACGTAGTAGGTGGCCGAGCCGCCCAGCGTGAGCCGGTCGTAGTCGATGGTCGCCACGCCCTGGGACTTCGCCTTGTCGAGCACGGCCTTGCCGGTGCCGGAGTCCAGGTTGACGATCATCAGGGCGGTGACGCCGTTGGTGATCATCTGATCGGCGATGGTCTGGAACGCCGTCTTGTCGCCCTGGGCGTTCTGGATGTCGTAGTCGACGCCGGCGGCCTTGAACGCCTCCTCCAGGAACTTGCGGTCCGCGCCCTCCCAGCGGGCGGAGGACTTGCTGTCCGGCAGGATCACGCCGATCTTCGGCTTCTTCTCGGTGGAGCCGCCGGCATCGGAACCGGAGTCGTCGCCGCAGGCGGTCAGGCCGCCGGCGGCCAGCAGGCCCACGGCAGCGAAGGTGAGGAAGCCCTTGCGCATCAGCAGGGTCCTTTCGGGGGTGGGGGATGATGTTGGTTTGTTGTGTCCGGCAACGTATTCCGGTTCGCGTCGTGGGCACAAGAGCGCCGAGGTGGCGAGTTTGTTGTCGGCAGTAACAATTCAGCAACGTCCCTGACACCCGGCCGTCGCCCACCGGGGAGCGCTCTCCCGCAGACGACGGGAGCGGCGCAGCTCAGCGGGCCGACAGCGGGGCCGTGACCGCCCCGGTGAGGGCGACGAGGTCCTGCGGGGCGAGCTGGAGCTGAAGCCCGCGCCGGCCCGCCGAGACGTAGACGGTGGGATGGTCGAGCGCCGACGAGTCGAGCACCGTGGGCAGCCGGCGGCGCTGGCCGAGCGGGCTGATCCCGCCGCGCACGTAGCCGGTGGCCCGTTCGGCGACCGCCCGGTCGGCCATGGCGGCCCGCTTGCCGCCGACCGCCGCGGCGAGCGCCTTGAGGTCCAGCTCGCCGGTGACCGGCACGACCGCCACCGTCAGCGCGCCGTCGACCTCGGCGACCAGCGACTTGAAGACCCGCTCCGGCGGCACCCCCAGGGCCGCCGCGACGAGCGCGCCGTAGTGGGGCGCGTCCGGGGAGACGTCGTACGGATGGGTGCTGTGGGCGATCTTCCGCTTCGTCAGCAGCGCGGTCGCCGGAGTGCCCTGTCCCGCCATGACGGTCAAGCTAACCCGACCCCGTACGACCCGCGAGTCGAAAAGGCCGGACGCTGCCGGCGCGGGTACGGGCCCGCCGCCCGGCCGCCTCCGCGCGCTACCCGACCGGCCGGCAGACCAGCACCGTCGGCGCCCCGGCGACCCGGGTCAGCACCAGGCTGGCCGCCTGGTCCCCGGTCAGCCGCAGGTCCCGGCGCAGCTTCTCCGGCTCCAGGGCGGACCCGCGCTTGAGGATCTCCACCCGGCCGACCCGGCGCTCCCGCAGCAGCGCCCGCAGCCGCTTGAGCGAGAACGGCAGCACGTCGGTGACCTCCAGGCAGCGGGCGAACGGCGTCGGCGTCGGCGCGTCCGCGTAGAGGTAGGCGATGCTCGGGTCGGCCAGCGTCGCGCCCAGCGTCTCGGCCAGCTCCGCGACCAGGTGCGCGCGGACCACCGCCGGGTCGGGGTCGTACAGGAAGCGGCGCGCCGGGCCGACCGGTGCTTCGGCGTCCCCGGAGCCCGTCACCTGACGGCAGGGGACCCTTCCGCTACCGGAAGCGTCGACAGGGGACCCTTCCTTGCCGCGCAGCAGGGTGGCGCGGCGGGGGACCTGCGCCAGTTCGCCGCACCACAGGGCCGCCTCGACCAGGTCGCCGTCGACGCTCACCCACTCCGCCTCGGCGCCCGCCGGGACCAGCGCGTGGTCGATGCCGGGCGCCACCTTCACGACGGTGTGCGGCACCCGCTCCGCCAGCCCGACGACGAAGTCCCAGGGCGGCGAGTAGGCGTTCGGGTCGAAGATCCGCCGCCCGGTGCCCGCCTTCCGGCGCGCCGGGTCGCAGAACACCCCGTCGACCCGGTCCACGTCGAACGCCGTGGCGTCACCGCACTCCACCGTGAACAGCTCGGCCAGCCCGGCCGCCTCGGCGTTCGCGGCGGCCATCGCGGCGGTCAGCGGGTCGGCCTCCACGCCGTACACCCGGATGCCGGCGCGGGCGGCGGCGAGCGCGTCCGCGCCGAGGCCGCAGCCGAGGTCGGCGAGGACGCGCACCCCGGCGGCCCGTAGCCGCTCGGCCCGCCGTGCCGCGACGACGCCCCGCGTGGCCTGCTCCAGCCCGGCCCGGGTGAGGAACATCCCCGTTGCCGCCGGCCCGAACTTGCCGACCGCCCGGCGGCGCAGCTCGGCCTGGGTGAGGGCGGCCGACGCCAGGTCGGCCGGCAGCCCCGTCGAGCGGAGCGCGGCCGCCGCGGTCAGCGGATCGCCGCCGGCCACCCGCGCGGCGGCGGCGAGGGCGGCCGACCCCTCGGGCGTACGCAGGGCGGCGAACTGGTCGAGATCCACCCGGTCATTGTGGTCGGCGGACCCGACGCGCCGGCCGGCGGGTTGGCACTCTCCTTGACGGAGTGCTAGCCGAGGAATAACCTGCGATTAGCACTCTCACCCCGAGGGTGCCAGCTTCCGGGCCCCATGGTCCGGGCGCTGAACGCCAGGCGGACCGGCACCCGCGACGACGGCCCCGCCCGGTGGCATGTGGCAGATTGACGCTGGTCGGCATGCCGGCCGGTAACGAAACCAAGTACCCGGGAGGGTATGCCCGTGACTACCGCGACCAAGGTTGCGATCAAGCCGCTCGAGGACCGCATCGTGGTCCAGGCGAACGAGGCCGAGACCACCACCGCCTCCGGCATCGTGATCCCCGACACCGCCAAGGAGAAGCCGCAGGAGGGCACCGTCCTCGCTGTCGGCCCGGGCCGGATCGACGACAAGGGCAACCGCGTGCCGGTCGACGTGAAGGTCGGCGACACCGTCCTCTACTCGAAGTACGGCGGCACCGAGGTCAAGTACGCCGGCGAGGAGTACCTGGTGCTCTCCGCCCGCGACGTCCTCGCGGTCATCGAGAAGTAAGCAACCGATCAGTGTCGTCGCCCCGGTCCGGCTCGCCGGGCCGGGGCGACGTCGCTTCGAAGGGACATTCATGGCGAAGATCCTGAGCTTCTCGGACGACGCCCGGCACCTGCTCGAGCACGGTGTCAACGCCCTCGCGGACGCGGTCAAGGTCACCCTCGGCCCGCGCGGGCGCAACGTCGTCCTGGACAAGAAGTTCGGTGTGCCCACGATCACCAACGACGGCGTGACCATCGCCAAGGAGATCGAGCTCACCAACCCCTACGAGAACCTCGGTGCGCAGCTGGTCAAGGAGGTGGCGACCAAGACCAACGACGTCGCCGGCGACGGGACCACCACCGCCACCGTGCTGGCCCAGGCGATGGTCCGCGAGGGCCTGCGCAACGTCACGGCCGGCGCCAACCCGGCCGGCCTCAAGCGGGGCATCGACGCGGCGGCCGCCAAGGTCTCCGAGGCGCTGCTCGGCCGCGCCGTCGAGGTCGCCGACAAGAAGTCGATCGCGCACGTCGCGACGATCTCCGCGCAGGACGCCACGATCGGCGAGCTGATCGCCGAGGCGATGGAGCGGGTCGGCCGCGACGGTGTCATCACCGTCGAGGAGGGCTCCGCCCTGCACACCGAGCTGGACGTGACCGAGGGTCTCCAGTTCGACAAGGGCTTCATCTCGCCCAACTTCGTCACCGACATGGAGTCGCAGGAGTCGGTCCTGGAGGACCCGTACATCCTGATCACGACCCAGAAGATCTCGGCGATCGAGGAGCTGCTGCCGCTGCTGGAGAAGGTCCTCCAGAACAGCAAGCCGCTGCTGATCATCGCCGAGGACGTCGACGGCCAGGCGCTGTCGACGCTGGTGGTCAACTCGATCCGCAAGACCCTCAAGGTCTGCGCGGTCAAGGCCCCCGGCTTCGGTGACCGGCGCAAGGCGATGCTCCAGGACATGGCGATCCTCACCGGCGCCGAGCTGGTCGCGCCCGAGCTGGGCTACAAGCTCGACCAGGTGGGCCTGGAGGTGCTCGGCACCGCCCGGCGCGTGGTGGTCGACAAGGAGAACACCACGGTCGTCGACGGCGGCGGCAAGTCGAGCGAGGTCGCCGACCGGGTCGCGCAGATCCGCAAGGAGATCGAGGCCTCGGACTCCGACTGGGACCGGGAGAAGCTCGCCGAGCGGCTGGCCAAGCTGTCCGGCGGCATCGCGGTCATCAAGGTCGGCGCCGCGACCGAGGTCGAGATGAAGGAGCGCAAGCACCGCATCGAGGACGCGATCGCGGCGACCAAGGCCGCGGTCGAGGAGGGCACCGTCCCCGGCGGCGGCGCCGCCCTGGTGCAGATCCTGCCGGCGCTCGACGACGACCTCGGCTTCACCGGGGACGAGAAGGTCGGCGTCTCGATCGTGCGCAAGTCGCTGGTCGAGCCGCTGCGCTGGATCGCCCAGAACGCCGGCCACGACGGCTACGTCGTGGTGCAGAAGGTCGCCGGCAAGGAGTGGGGCCACGGCCTCGACGCTGCCACCGGCGAGTACGTCGACCTGGCGAAGTCCGGCATCGTCGACCCGGTGAAGGTGACCCGCAACGCGGTCACCAACGCGGCGTCGATCGCCGGCCTGCTGCTCACCACGGAGAGCCTCGTGGTGGAGAAGCCGGAGAAGGCCGAGCCGGCCGCCGCCGGTGGGCACGGCCACAGCCACGGCCACGGCCACCAGCACGGCCCGGGCTTCTGACCCTCGCCGTACGCCCAGTCGGGGCGCACCGTCCGTGTGACGGTGCGC
>NZ_JBEZEV010000091.1:0-26248 GCF_040649055.1 Micromonospora sp. NPDC049060 | reverse complement strand
ACCGGGGCACCCGTGGTCCAGGCCCGGGCGATGAGCGCGGCCAGGACCATCCCGGCGAGCACGACCCGAGGCGGTCGCCGGCGACACTCCCGGTCCCCCCGGGGGCGGGGCGTAGACGCCGAAGTGGTTGCCGACCGGGTCGGCCAGGTGGGCGAAGGTGAGCCCGTTGTCGTTGGACCTCGGCGGCACCAGCACCTTGCCGCCCGCCGCCTCCGCCCGCCGGGCGGCGTCAACCACGTCGGCCACCTGCACGTAGAAGATGGCGTAGTTCGGGCTCGCCCCGCCGGTGTCCCGGATCGCGCCCTGGATGGAACCCGCTGGCCCCGCCTCCGTCACCCGGTACGACGCCTCCGGCGTCCCCTGCTCGCCGAACGCCCAACCGAACAGGTCGGTGTAGAAGCGCCCGGTCTCCTCCGGCCGGTCCGTGCCGACCTCGAACCAGTTGACCGCGCTGGTGATCGTGGACATGTGTCGCCTCCCGTTCGCGCGCCGGCCGTTCGGCCGGCGCCGTCAGGAGTCAGCCTCCGCCCCGTCCGCGACACCGTCCTGTCGGTGTTTGCGACCAGACCGCTACTCGGACGGGTCGGTGAGCGGAATCAACCGGTCGACCAGGTCGGGGCGACGCGATCCGTGGCGGGCGCGGAAACTCGCCGCTTCGGCCACCGATACCGGGTACCGCCGCACACCCGCCTCGTACGTGCGGACGACCAACTCCGCGGTGTCGGTGTCGAGCCAGCCGAGCGGACTGCCGCCAGCGGCGGCGTACCACTGTGCGCCGGCGATCAGGCGGTCGGCCTGTTCAGCCAGCCTGACGTCGGTCTCCCGGTCGCGGCCGAGGAAGGCAAGAACGCAGCGGGCGGCCGACGCCAGCAGGGAGCCGACGAGCGTCACGTCCTGTTGGAGAAGACACAGCACATCGGCGACGAACGCGGCGGACAACCCGGGATCGGTCGAGATCCGATCCAGCACGAACTCCGCCACCGGCAGCTGCGGTGTCTCGTCCGGCTCCTCCACGGTGGCCAGCAGGCGTTGGTAGGCCCGCTCCCGCTCCCGAGCCTTCGCGCCGAGGATCGGGAGAAGCGACACGTCGAGCAGGAGCCGGGCTTCCGACCGGTCGCCGTCCGTGAAGGTCCAGAAGCCGTCGAGCGCGTCGAGCGGATCCCCCAGCGGTCCCAGCGCGTGCAGCGCCGTGTCGAGATTCGGGTCGCACTCGAAGTGCGCGGTCCGAGCGAACAGGGCGAAGTCCGTCCCGGTCGTCAGGTAGTAACTCGCCGCGTCCTCCACGGGGCTGTCGTCCCTGGAGCCGCTGATGAACCACCTGGGGTCGCCCGCCGGCGGCGGCGACTCGTCCTGACCTTCCTCGATGGAGAGGAGCAGATCCCGTCGCGTTCCCATCCACGCCCGCTCGACCCGCACCGCGCCCAACAGGCCGGCGTACTCGCTGTCGCTGAGCTGGGAACGCCAGAAGAGAGCCAGTCGGTTCCACCCGGACACGACGTCGCCGCTGTCCAGGGGGAGTTCGCTTCCCCGCAGTTGCCCGCTCGCGGCGAGCAGCAGCACGAGCAGGTTCACGCCGTACACGGCGTGGCGCTTCGGAACCGACAACTGCCGAGGCTCATACGACTCGAAGTGGCGAGCCGGGCGCCGGCCGGGCGCCGCCCGGAACAGGCGCAGCAGCATGTCGACCACGGCGTCCCGCCGGCTTCCGCCCCACGACGTCAGGATCTCGGTGAGGAAGGTGACGATCGGGGTGCGTCCGGTCAGTGTCGCGAAGGACAGCAGGGCGTGCAGCGGATCGTCGTCCGTCGGCGTGGCCCCCAGCAGGGCGCTCGCCTCCCGGGCCGCCAGGTCGTCAAGCACCAGCGTGGTCGTCCGGGCGATCAGGAACTCACCGAAGGTGGCGTGCAGGAACTCGTAGGTGCTGGCCCGGGTCTGGTCCCGCATCGCCTGTGAGCGGTGCACGAAGAAGAAGCGGCCCAGGACGATCTCGGCGGGTCGCAGCGGGGTACGCAGGTGTCCGTCGGTCGTGACAGCCGCCGGACGGCTGCCCAGGAACGGCAGCGCGGCGAGATCCGACTCGAAGTCGTTCTCGGTGACCCACTGGACGCCCCGGTTGAACATGCCGAACGCCACGATCGACAACCTGCGCAGCTCGTCCTCCGTCGCCCGGTCCAGGTCCCGCTCGGACAGGCCCGGCCGGTGCTTCATGACCTCGCGGCGGGCGAAGCTGCGCAACAGGCGCTCGTAGAGCTCGCCCCGGCGCAGCTCGCCGGCCGATCGCAGGTCGTTGCCCTCGGCGTCGTAGAGCGCCAGCATCAGCAGCAACAGCGGCTGTTCGGCCAGCTCACGGTGGGCCAGCACCGTCGCCGGCTCCAGCGGCTGCACGCCGAGCGCGCGGAACGCCCCGTCGTTGACCCGGTTCCAGGTGGCAGTCCAGGCCCGTACCCGCTCGCCGTCGAACGGTTCCAGCCGTACGGCCACCGTGCCGGGCGGCGGCTGTGCCCGGTCGGCGACGCTGGTACGGCTGGTCACCAGCACCGCCACCGGACGCCCCTGGTCGGCCTCGCGCCGTTGGAAGGCCGCCACCCGGCGCAGGTAGTCGGTCTGGCTGACCCCGGTGGCCTGGAGCAGCTCGTCGAAGCCGTCGAGCAGCACGACCGGCAGGGCGTCGCCGGCCGACCTGGACAGGCCGGGCCAGTCCACCCTCTCTCCGGTGTCGTTACGGACCGCCTGCTCGATCTGGTCCTGGAGCTCCCCGGCGGCGTGGACGTCCCGCAGCACCACCCGCACCACCATGAAGTCGGCAACCGGCAGCTGCGCGGCGAGGACCCGGGTCAGCACGGACTTGCCGGAGCCCGGCTGGCCGAGCACCAGCAGCGGGGCGCGGGTGGCGTTCGGCGAGGTGAGGTGCACGACCAGGGACTGCCACAGGTCGTCACGCAACGGCCGCCCGTCCCACCACGCCTCGTCGCTCGGTCGCGCGTGGGCGGGCAACTCCTCGATCCGGCACAGCGGCGGCACGTACGCCTCGCCGAGCGTCGGCACCGTCAGCCCGGCCGGCACCTCCCCGGACGAGATGATCGGCCGTCCCAACTCCGCGGTGTACGCCACGGCGAGCGCCGCCCGACGGCCGTCGGGTGGGCCTCCCGCGGAGAGGGCGACCAGGGCCTGCCGCATCTCGTCCAGCCCCACCGAGAGGGCACGCACCTGCGTCCGGGTCGCCTCGTGCTCGTGCAGGCCGATCCAGAACGACACCTCGACGTAGTCCACCGCGAGCTGGGTCAGCAGGTCGCGGTGCCGGTCGGCGGCGGCCATGGGCAGCCGGAGCAGCACCTTCTCCGTCGCCTGCCGCCGCCACTCGTCGACGGCCTCCCACACGGCCAGGCCGTGCAGGAGCTGTTGCAGCCGGCCGACGAGCCCGCCGTAGTAGGCGACCAGGGCACGGCGGAACGCGGGATAGGGCAGTTGCGGGCCAGGCAGCGGCGCCGCGGTGGCGAAGAACGCGTCGGTGAGGGCCGCCTCGTGCACCGCTCCTGAGCCGGCCAACGACAACTGCTCGGCCTTGCTGATCCGGGCGCTCGCCACGTCGAAGGGCAGGTCGATCTCGCTCAGCACCTCGAAGAAGGCGGTCACCGCGATGACGGCGTGCGCCGCCTCCAGGCGCTGCGTGCGGTCGTACCGGGACAGCCCGGAGCGCTTCTCGGACATGCCGCGTACCAGCTCGTGGCCGAGCCGGACGAACTCCGCCTTCGCGTCGAAGATCCCCAGCAGCGCCGGCACCGGCACCGAGGCGGCCAGCAGGGCTCCTCCGGTCAGCTTGTCGAACCAGTCGACGACCCTGCTCTTCTCCCCGCCGAGCAGGCGAACGGCGTCGGCGTAGCTGAGCGCGTCGGGCACGTGGTGACCTCCTGCGGGGAACATGCGGAAGAGACAGCATGCCGTGCACGGGAGGGCCGCGCTGTCCCGGCTCAGACCAGGCTGAGCCTGCGGATCCGCTCCTGGGGGATGTCGATGTCGTCGGCGGACAGCTCGCGCTCCGGCACCCGCTCGGCGAGGGTCGTGACCGAGGTGATCCGGTCGACGCGGAAGGCACGGATGCCGGCCCGCAGCCGGCACCAGCCCAGCAGGTACCAGTGTCGGGGATTGCCGAGATAGCCCAGCGGCTCCACGTCGCGCAGCGAGCCGGCACCCGAGCGGTCGGCGTAGCGCAGGCGCAGCACGCGTCGCGCGCGCACCGCGTCGGCGACGGCGGCCGGGACGGGCGTCACCGGGCCGTCGCCGATCAGGTGCACCCGGGCGGCGAGCCGGTGCGCCTCGGCGGCGTCGGCGGCCGGCATCACGGAGATCAGCTTGCGCAGGGCGGTGCCGGCCGCGGCGGCGAACGGCGTGCCACGCATCCGGTGCAACGCCACCGCCATGGCGACCGCCTCGACGGGGGTGAGGTTGACCGGCGGCAGGGTGCGGGCCCGGTCGAGCGCGTAGCCGCCGGTGCGGCCCGGCTCGGCCCAGATCGGCACGCCCGACTCCTGGAGGGCGCCGATGTCGCGCTCGATGGTGCGGCTGCTCACCTCGAAGCGGGCGGCGAGCCAGCGGGCGCTGCGCGGCCGTGGCGACACGGCGCGCAGCTCCTCGACCAGGGCGTAGAGACGGTCCGTCCGGTTCACCCCCGCAACCTACGACGGGGGTGTGACGGGACAGGTCAGGCGATGCAGGCGCAGACGATCAGCGCGGCGCCGAAGTGCGTGGCGGCGCTGACCCGCGCCGCCGGGTGCGGCTCGTCCGAGCAGATGATCTCGCCGAGCTTGCCGGGGGTGAGCAGGTCCAGCACGAAGAACGCCAGCGCCATGATGACCAGCCCGACCAGGCCGAAGACGAGGGTCGAGGCGAGCCCCTTGGCGAAGTCGCTGTAGCTGGTCAGGATCGCGGTGAACACGATCCCGGCGATGCCGAGCTGGTTGGCGGCGAGCAGCAGCGCGGCGTTGCCGTTGCGCCGTACCCAGATCAGCTCCCGCAGCCTGCCCGGGGTGAGCATGTCGACCAGCCCGAACCCGGCCGCCATCAGGGCCACCCCGACGACCCCGAACACGACGCTCTGCCAGGCTCCGCTGAGCAGGTCTTCCAGCACCGACTGCCTCCCGAACTCTGCGCCCGGCGGGGATGCCGGCGCGGTGACCGAGACGATAGCGGCACCGCGCCAGCAGCGGGAGCCCGCTCCGGCTCCGGGAGGCGGGCCTACAGCGACAGGTATCGCTGCCGCTCGTAGGGGGTGACCTCGCGGCGGTACTGCTCCCACTCGGCCCGCTTGTTGCGCAGGAAGAAGTCGAAGACGTGCTCGCCCAGCACCTCGGCGACCAGTTCGGAGCCGGCCATCACGTCGATCGCCTCGGACAGGTTCTCCGGCAGCGGCTCGTAGCCCATCGCCCGCCGCTCGGCGCTGGTCAACGACCACACGTCGTCCTCGGCGCCCGGCGGCAGCTCGTAGCCCTCCTCGATGCCCTTCATCCCGGCGCCGAGCAGCACCGCGAAGGCCAGGTAGGGGTTGGCCGCCGAGTCCGGCGAGCGGACCTCCACCCGGGCGGAGTTCGGCTTGCCGTAGGCGGGGACCCGGACCAGCGCGGACCGGTTCAGGTGACCCCAGCAGACGTACGCGGGGCTCTCGGTCACCCGGTCCGGCAACGCCTGCGGGAACAGCCGCTTGTAGGAGTTGACCCACTGGTTGGTGACGGCCGTGTACTCCCGGGCGTGCACCAGCAGCCCGGCGATGAACGCCCGGGCCACCTTGGACAGCTTCATCGGGTCGCTGGCGTCGTGGAACGCGTTGCGCTCCCCCTCGAACAGCGACAGGTGGGTGTGCATGCCGCTGCCCGGCTGGTCGGTGAACGGCTTCGGCATGAAGGTGGCCTGCACGCCGGTGGAGAGCGCCACCTCCTTGACCACGTGCCGGAAGGTCATGATGTTGTCGGCCGTGGTGAGCGCGTCGGCGTAGCGCAGGTCGATCTCCTGCTGGCCGGGGGCCACCTCGTGGTGGCTGAACTCCACGGAGATGCCGATCCGCTCCAGCGCCAGCACGCCCTGCCGGCGGAAGTCGCGGGCCACCGCGTGGGTGGTGTGCTCGAAGTAGCCGCCGGTGTCGACCGGGACCGGCACCGAGCCGTCCAGCGGGCCGTTCTCCAGCAGGAAGAACTCGATCTCGGGGTGGGTGTAGAAGGTGAACCCCTTCTCGGCGGCCTTGGACAGCGCCCGGCGCAGCACATGCCGCGGGTCGGCCCAGGACGGGCCGCCGTCGGGCAGCAGGATGTCGCAGAACATCCGGGCGCTCTCGCCGCTGACCCCGCCCTCGAACGGGAAGACCTGGAAGGTGGTCGGGTCGGGCATGGCCACCATGTCCGACTCGAAGACCCGGGCGAAGCCCTCGATCGCCGAGCCGTCGAACCCGATGCCCTCCTCGAAGGCCGCCTCCAGCTCGGCGGGGGCCACCGACACGCTCTTGAGCGTGCCCAGCACGTCGGTGAACCACAGCCGGACGAACCGGATGTCCCGCTCTTCCAGCGTACGGAGGACGAACTCCTGCTGACGGTCCACTTCCACCCCTCGCGACACCGTTGCGCACCTGCGACCGGGGTCGACCCGGCCTGACCGACCAGTCTCCACCGGCCTCGTTACGCCGACGTTACGCGACCGGCCGGCGGGCGTCCCGCCCTGTCCCGCGGCTGTCGTCGTCGCCCCGCCCCGCGTGTCGGGCCCGAACGGCTGGGGCAAGATGAGGACATGCCCACCCTGCGTCTCGCCCTGTGCCAGGTCAACCCGACCGTCGGCGACCTCGCTGGCAACTCCGGCCTGGTCCGTGACTGGACCCGCCGGGCCGCCGACACCGGCGCCCAGATCGTCGCGTTCCCGGAGATGATGCTGACCGGCTATCCGGTCGAGGACCTGGTCTTCCGCCGGTCCTTCGTCGCCGCGTCGAAGGCCGCGCTGGAACGCCTCGCCGCCGATCTCGACGCCGACGGGTCGGGCGCCCTGCCGGTGCTGGTCGGCTACCTGGACGCCGACGGCCCGCCGCAGGTGAGCGGCGACGCCGAGCCCGGTCGCGGCGCCCGCAACGCGGCGGCCCTGCTGCACCACGGTCGGATCGTCGCCACCTACTTCAAGCACCACCTGCCCAACTACGGCGTCTTCGACGAGGACCGCTACTTCGTCTCCGGCGACGCGCTGAGCGTCGTCCGCGTCGGCGGGGTGGACGTGGCGCTGACCATCTGCGAGGACCTGTGGCAGGCCGGCGGTCCGTTCGCCGCCGCCCGCCAGGCCGGGGTCGGCCTGGTCCTCTGCGTCAACGGCTCGCCGTACGAGCTGAACAAGGACGACGTCCGGCTGCCGCTGGTCCGCCGCCGGGCCGCCGAGGCCGGGGCGACGATCGCGTACGTCAACATGGTCGGCGGGCAGGACGAGCTGGTCTTCGAGGGCGACTCGATGATCGTGGGCGCCGACGGCACGCTGCTCGCCCGAGCCCCGCAGTTCGTCGAGCACCTGCTGGTGCACGACGTGGAGCTGCCCGCCGCCGGCGAGCCGGTCGCCCCGGAGCAGGAGCTGGCGGACGGGATGCGCGTGGTGCGGACGGAGGCCGGGGACATCCCGCCGGCGCCCGCCGGCCCCGCCGCCACGGGCGGGACGATCGCCCCGGTCGCCGACGAGGCCGAGGTGTGGCAGGCGCTCGTGCTGGGCCTGCGCGACTACGTCAACAAGAACCGGTTCCCCTCGGTGGTGCTCGGCCTCTCCGGCGGCATCGACTCGGCGGTGGTGGCCGCGCTCGCCGTCGACGCGCTCGGGCCCGACCGGGTGGTCGGCGTCTCGCTGCCCAGCCAGCACTCCTCCGAGCACAGCCGGGAGGACGCGGCCGACCTGGCGAAGCGGACCGGGCTGGACTACCGGGTCGAGCCGATCCAGCCGATGGTGGACACCTTCCTGGCGAACATGTCGCTCTCCGGGGTCTCCGTGGAGAACCTCCAGGCGCGCGTACGCGGGGTGATCCTGATGGCGCTGTCGAACCAGGAGGGGCACCTGGTGCTGACCACCGGCAACAAGAGCGAGCTGGCGGTCGGCTACTCCACCCTCTACGGCGACTCGGTCGGCGGCTTCAACCCGGTCAAGGACGTCTGGAAGACGCTTGTCTGGCGGCTGGCGAAGTGGCGCAACGCCGACGCCACCCGCCGGGGCGAGACCCCGCCCATCCCGGAGAACTCCATCGGCAAGCCGCCGAGCGCCGAGCTGAGCCCGGGCCAGCTCGACAGCGACACGCTGCCCGACTACGACGTGCTGGACCCGATCCTGATCGGCTACGTCGACGGTGACCTGGGCCGCGACGGGCTGGTCGCGTCCGGCCACGACCCGGCCGTCGTCGACCGGGTGCTGCGGATGGTGGATACCGCCGAGTACAAGCGCCGCCAGTCCGCGCCGGGCGCGAAGATCTCGATGAAGGCCTTCGGGCGGGACCGGCGGCTGCCGATCACGAACCGATGGCGCGAGGACGGCTGAGCCGGGTCGCTCCCGGGGCGGCAGCGGTCCGGGAGTGACATCCTCCACTGCGCTCTGCCGCCGGCCGGCCGTCGGGTGCGACGATCGCGGCGGAACCCGGGGACCGCGCACGCGGCCTCGAGGAAGGAGACAGTCATGGTGGAGTCCACCCCGTCCGAGGTGACCGCCCTCTACGGCGGCCCGGCCACCCGGCGGGTACGCACCCGCGACCTGATCGCCGCCAAGGAGCGCGGCGAGCGGTGGCCGATGCTCACCTCGTACGACCAGTACACCGCCTCGATCTTCGACCAGGCCGGCATCCCGGTGCTGCTGGTCGGCGACTCGGCGGCCAACAACGTCTTCGGCTACGAGACCACTGTCCCGGTGACCACCGAGGAGCTGCTCCCGCTGGTCCGCGCGGTCGTCCGGGCGACCAGGCACGCGCTGGTCGTCGGCGACCTGCCGTTCGGCTCCTACGAGGAGGGCCCCACGCAGGCGCTGCGTACCGCCGTGCGGTTCATGAAGGAGGGCGGCTGCCACGCGGTGAAGCTGGAGGGCGGCCGGCGCTGCGCGGCGCAGATCGCCGCCATCACCGGCGCCGGCATCCCCGTGATGGCGCACATCGGCTTCACCCCGCAGAGCGAGCACGCCATCGGCGGCTACCGGGTGCAGGGGCGCGGCGACACGGCCGACGACGTGATCGCCGACGCCCGGGCAGTGGCCGAGGCGGGCGCGTTCGCCGTGGTGCTGGAGATGGTGCCGGGGCAGGTGGCCAAGCGGATCACGGCGGAGCTGCCGATCCCGACCGTGGGCATCGGCGCCGGCGCCGACACCGACGCGCAGGTGCTGGTCTGGCAGGACATGGCCGGCCTGCGTACCGGTAGGGCACCGCGCTTCGTGAAGCGCTACGCCGACCTGGCGGGCGCCCTGACCGACGCGACCCGGCGCTTCGCCGACGAGGTGCGCGGCGGCGACTTCCCCGCCGAGGAACACACCTTCTGAGGTGTAAGGAAGGGCCCCCTGTTAACGCCTGGTGCATAGCAGGGGGCCCTTCTTGACAGGCACCGCCGCTACTGCGGGGTCACGGCGGGCCGGGGGTGAACAGCCGGTCGAGTTGGTGGTCCAACAGCGCACCGGCCGCCTCAGCGTCCCGCAGGCCACCCATCACGCTGTCGCCCAGGCCGGTCGCCAGCGCGATCAGGATGCCGGCCTCCGCCTCGACGTCACATCCCGCGGCCACCTCACCGACCCGCTGGGCGGCGCGCAGCACCTCGGCGAGCAAGCGTTCGAACTGACCGGCGTACTGGCCGTAGGGAAACTCGGCGAGCGCCGGATCGGTGAGGGCGAGCGCGTGGTAGGCCGCGAAGACCGTGTACGCGTCGCGTTGCTCGTCGTCGGCGGGGAGATACTGCGTCAGCCAGGCCCGCACCGTCTCCCGGTTGCTGCCGGTCGGCGTCCCCGATGTCGCGCGCCGGCCGACCGCCTCGGCCTGGTGGTGCAGCCCGGCGGCAAGCAGTTGGTCCTTCGAGCGGAAGTAGTACTGCACGGTGCTGACCGAGACGCCCGCCTCGGCGGCGACGGTCCGCATGCTCGCCGCGTGCAGGCCACGGCCTGCGGCGACCCGCAGCAGCGCCGTCAGGATCTCGCCGCGTCGCTCGTCGTGGTCGGACAGCCGGGGCACCGTTCCTCCGTCGCTCGATGATCGTTCCGTGGTCCACCTCAGCGTACCGTCTTGGTGGTACGTGTGTACCGTACAGTCGTACCATCAAGATGGAGGAGGCCTCATGCCAGCTGTCAAGCAGCCCCACATTGGACGTTTCGCCAGCGAAGAGGCTCGCCAGAAGTTCCTCCGGGCGTACGACGTGGCGATGGGGGCCTGGCCGCAGCCGCGGGAGGAACAGGACGTCGACACCAGCTTCGGCACCGTGCACGTCCACCGCCACGGCCCCGGCGTGGGCCCACCGATCGTGCTGCTGCACGGGTCGCAGGGTAACTCGACGAACTGGTACCCCCAGGTGGCTGGCCTCGGGGCGCACCATCCGGTCTACTCGCTGGACACCGTTGACGATCCGGGCCGCAGCGTGCAACGCCGCCCGGTGACCGGCACGGCGGACTGCGCCGCCTGGATCGACGAGACCCTGGCCGCGCTCGGCCTGACCGGCGTACACCTGGTCGGGCTCTCCTACGGCGGCTTCCTGGCAACGGCGCTGGCGGTGCACCGGCCGGGCCGGCTGGCGTCGGTCACCCTGATCGAGCCCGGCGGCTTGCAGAAAGTGCCGTTCAGGTTCTACGCCAACCTGATCGCGGGTGCCCTGGCGACCCTGGCGCCCCGAGCCACCCGGCCGTGGTTCGCCGCCCGGCTGGCCAACCACGCCCTGCTCCTGCCCCCCGAGCAGCTGGCGCCTGTGATGATCGTGGCCCGCCACTGGCGTACCGACCGCCCGGCCGCCCGGCGGTTCGACGATGACGAACTGCGCGCCATTCCCGTGCCGGTGCAGCTTCTCTTGGCCGAGCGCAGCTCGTTGCTGCATCCGCAGCGGGCCGCGAGCCGGGCGCAGGCCCTGATTCCCTCGGTACGCACGGAGATCGTGGCTGGGGCCGGCCACGGCCTGCCCATGGAACAGCCCACGCTGGTCAACCAGCGCATCCTGGACTTCGCCGCGCGGTGCGCGAACGAGCCGACGGACCGGTGACGATCCGCCACCCGCCGGCCGGCGGCGTCAGTGTCGGCGAAGGCGGGCACTCAGAGGTCGGTGACGCGGATGCCGGCGTGTGCCTTGTAGCGCTTGTTGATGGCGATCAGGTTGGCGGTGAACGCCTCGATCTGGTGGGCGTTGCGCAGCCGGCCGGCGTAGATGCCACGCATGCCGGGGATCCGCGCGGCCAGCGCGGCGACCACGCCGACCAGCTCGCGGTCCTCGGTGCAGATCAGCACGTCGAGGTCGATCCGCTCGATCTCCGGGTCGGCCAGCAGCGGGGCGCTGACGTGGTTGAACGCGGCGCAGACCCGTGAGTCGGGCAGCAGCCCGGCGGCCTGCTGCACGGCGCTGCCCTCCGGCACGGCGAGGGCGTACGGGCCCTGCTTGTCGAAGCCGAGCGGGTTGACGCAGTCGACGACGATCTTGCCGGCGAGCGGCTCGGCGAGGGCGGCGACGGTGGCGGCGTGCCCGTCCCACGGCACCGCGATGACGACCACGTCGCTCCGCCGGGCCACCTCCTCGTTGCCGCCGCCGGCCACCGGCGCCCCGGCGGGCACGCCGGGCAGGGCCGCGATCTCCTGGGCGGACTGGACGGCCCGATCGGCGGTACGGGACCCGATCAGCACGGACTGGCCGGCCCGGGCGAACCGGTAGGCGAGACCCCTCCCCTGGTCGCCGGTGCCGCCGATGATGCCGACGGTCAGCCCGGACACGTCGGGCAGCGTGCTCGCGTCGTAAGCCATGCCGCCATCCTCGCAAACCCGCAGGCCGGCGGCAGCCGCGGGCGCTGTGACAATCCCCGCTGCCGCAGCAGCGCCGGGCAGCCGCCATCGGCGAAGATCGGACCGGCCCGGCGGCCACCACGCGCCCGGGTGCGGCAGCCGCAGCGCGGCGTCGACGCCGGGGGGTGGGCGGGCCGGCGGGATCAGGCCAGTTCGAAGGCCACCGCGCGGGTGGCGGGGTCGGCGGTGACCAGGCGGACCCGCACCCGCTCGCCGAGCGGCAGCTCGCCGAGGCAGCGGGCACGCACCGGCGGTTCGTCCAGCGCGACGGTGCCGCCGGGCCGACGGCCCGGGCGGGCCTTGCCGTCCGGGGCCGCGTCGACGTCCAGCACCGCCGCGTCGAAGGTCTCCCCCACCCGGTGCTCCAGCAGCACCGCCTCGGCCAGCTCGATCGCGCCCCGGGTGGCCGCCGAGGCGGTCCGGTCGGTCGTGGCCATCGCCTCGGGCAGCCGGGGCAGCGCCGCGCGGGCCCAGTCGGGCACCGCCCGGCCCTCGTGCAGGGCCAGGCAGACCTCCGTGGCGTACCTGTCGGCCAGTCGCCGCAGCGGCGCCGTGACATGGGCGTACGCGGCCGCGACCCCGCCGTGCTCCCGCTGCTCGGGCGGCGCGCCGTCGAAGGCCGTGTACGCGGCGCCCCGCATCAGCTCGGCGGCCTGGTCCACGAAGGCGGCGGCCCGGGGCTGCGACGGGTCCAGCCCGGCGATCACCTCGCCGGGGCCGGCGCCGTCCGGCCAGTGCACGCCCAGCGGGGCGGCGGCGGCCCGCAGCCGCGCCACCGCCTCGGGCTTCGGCGCCGGCATCGTACGCAGCAGGCCGATGCCCCCGGCGAGCATGATGTCGGCGGCGGCCATCCCGGTCAGCAGCGAGATCTGGGCGTTGTGCTCCTCCATCGGCACCGGCCCGCGCAGCACCAGCCGCCAGCCGTCGCCGTCGGCCTCGACGTCCTGCTCGGGCAGCGGCAGGTTGATCGCTCCCCGGCGCAGCCCGCGCGCGGTGAGCAGGGCCCCGATCTCGGGCAGCAGGGCGATGGCGTCGGGCAGCCGGCCGGCGTCGGCGTCCGCCTGGACGCCGACGTAGTCCAGCTTGGCCCGGCTGCGCACCAGCGCGCGTTCGAGCGTGACCCCGACGGTGCCGCCGTCGCCGTCCAGGTCGATCGTCCACAGCACGGCGGCCCGGTCGACGTCCGGCAGGAGGCTGGCCGCGCCCTCGCTGAGGGTCTCGGGGTGCAACGGCACGGTGCCGTCGGGCAGGTAGACGGTCTGCCCGCGCCGCCAGGTCTCCTCCTCCAGCGCGCCGCCGGGGCGGACGTGCGCGGCGACGTCGGCGATCGCGTACGACACCCGGTAGCCGCCACCGGGGCGGCGGGCGAGGTGCATCGCCTGGTCCAGGTCGCGCGAACCGGCGGGGTCCACGGTGACGAACGGGACGTCGGTGCGGTCGGCGGCGGGCCGGGGCGGCGCGGCCGCCGCGGCGTCGGCCTCGCGCTGCGCCTCGGCCGGGAACCCCTCGGGCAGTCCCAGTTCGCGGCGCAGCGCGCCGAAGTCGATTCGGGGTGCGAGTACGCGTCGGATCACCACGGGGTCAATCCTGACAGTGTGGCGGATGATCCGCTTCCCGGCGAGTGCCGGTCATCCGCGTCGCGGTCAGCCGGTCGCCCTGCGCGCGCTCGCCCGTACGCCCCGGGGGGCGGTGGCCCGGGCCGCGGTCGTCGGGGCGGGCGCCTTGCGGGCGGTGACCTTCTTCGCCGGCGCCCTGGCGACGGTGACCTTCTTCGCCGGGGCCCGGGCGATGGTCGTCTTCTTCGCCGGGGCCTTCTTCGCCGCCGCCTTGCGGGTGGTGGCCGAGGAGGTCGCGGTGGCCTTGTTGGCGGGGGCCTTCGTCGCGACGGCCTTGCGGGCGCCGCCGGTGGGCCGGGTCGCGGCCGTCTTCCTCGCCGCCGTCGTCTTCTTGGCCGGCATCGTCTTCTTCGCCGCCGTCGTCTTCCTGGCCGGCATCGTCTTCCTGGCGGTGGCCTTCTTCGCCGGGGCCTTCGCCGCCGTCGCGGTCTTCTTCGCCGCCGTGGTGGTGCTCTTCCCCGCCGCCGTGGTGGTCTTCTTCGCCGCCGAGGTGACCTTGCGGGCGGGGGCGGTGCCGCTGGCGGTGGCCTTCTTCGCCGGCGCGGTGGCCTTCCTCGCCGTGGTGGCGGCCTTCGTCGCCGCCTGCCGGGCTGGCGTCTTCGCCGAGGTCGTCTTCTTCGCCGCCGTGCTCCTGGCCGCCGCCGTCGTCCGCTTCGCCGCGGCGGGCGCCTTCTTCGCGGCGGTGGCGGTCGTCTTCTTCGCCGCGGCCGGTGCCTTCTTCGCCGCCGTGGACGTGGCGGACGGGCGCACGGTCCGCGCCGTGCCCGCGGTCCGTTCCGCCGCGGCGGTCTTCCTGGCGGTCGTACGTCTGGCGGCCGGGCGGGTGGTGGCCTGCTGTGCTTCGGCCATCTCGGTTCCCTTCCTGGGGACGTGCTCTCGCCCTCGCGGAGCACCACGTGCCTCGGCGCGGGCCGTCCCGCGCCGCCTATCTGTCCTCCCCGGCCCAGCGGGCGTCCTCGGCCTCCCACGCGTCGTTGCGCTCCCGCACCGTCTGCAGGGCGTTCTCCGCGTCGGCGGCTGAGGCGTACGGCCCCAGAACGTGCCTGGCGGGGCACACGTCGGCGTCGGTCTCGACCCGGTGGTGCCGGGTGCACCAGTAGAAGTGCCCACCGCTTCCGCTGTCGCTCATGGGATCACTGTGCACCGCGAACCACCCCGCCGCCACCGGAACACCACAAGTCGCCGATGTTCTCCACAGTAGACGTGCCCCCGCCGTCAAGGGCTGGAACTGCGAAAACAGGGCCACTCGGGGGTACGCTGCCCGCCCCGTCGGCCCGCGACGGGGCAGCCGCGGGGCGGGCCCGTGGCGCACAATCGCCCCGTGCGACACGGGGGTGGAACATCGGTGTGGCCGCGGCGCGTACTGGCGGTGGCGGCGCCGACGATCGTGCTGGCGGTGGTCGGGGCGGCCACCGGGCTGCCGCTGCTGCGGGCCCGGTCACGGCAGCGGCTGGAGCAACGGGCCGAGCGGGAGGTGACCGCCACCGCGCAGCTCGCCCGCGCGCGGTTGCTCGCCGAACCGGCGGCCGGGGAGTCGACGCTGCGGCGGGCCGCCGACGCGGTGGACGGGGTCGAGGTGCTGACCGTACGCAGCGACGGACCCCGCGCGGGGGCGACCGTACGGTTGGTCTTCCGCGTCCGGGTCGCCAAGACGGCGGCCTCCGTCTTCGGCCGGCAGCGGGCCGACTCGGCGGCGTGCTTCGCGCTGGCCGTGCCCTCCGACGCCGGCCCCGTCGCCCTCGAACGGCTGTCGTGCCCCGACTGGCAAACGGGGGGCGGGTTAGGGTCGCCGGATGGGCGTTCCGGATCACATCCTGCGGCTGCGCGAGCGCGTCGGCCACGACCTGCTCCTGCTGCCGAGCGTGAGCGCGGTGGTGCGCAACGACGCCGGCGAGCTGCTGCTCGGCAGGCGCGTCGACGACGGGCGCTGGTCGGTGGTCAGCGGCATCGTCGAGCCGGGCGAGCAGCCGGCCACGGCGGTGGTCCGCGAGGTGCGAGAGGAGACGGGCCTGGAGGTCGAGCCGATCCGCCTGAGCAGCGTCATGTCGCGCCCGCGGACCTACCCCAACGGTGACCGGTGCGAGTTCCTCAACCTCGGCTTCCACTGCCGGCTGATCGCCGGCACCGCCCGGGTCAACGACGACGAGTCGGTGGCCGTGGAGTGGTTCCCGCCGGACCGGCTGCCCGCGCTGGACCGGCACGCGCGGCTGACCGTCGCGCATGCCCTCGGCCCGGAGACGACCGCGTGGTTCCTGCCCGCGGGGACGGCCTGGGCCGAGTCCGGTGACTGACCTCGACCCGCCCCTGCGCCGCTACCTCGCCGACCTGGTCGCCGCCGCCCGCGACGTCCTCGGCGACGACCTCGTCGGGGCGTACGCGGCCGGCTCGGTCGGGCTGGGCGCGTACCAGCCGGGGCGCAGCGACGTCGACGTCGCGCTGGTCTGCGCCGACGCCCTCGACCTCGGGCGCAGGCGGGAACTGGTGGCGCGGCTGCGGCACGAGGCGTTGCCGTGCCCCGCGCGCGGGCTGGAGCTGGTCGTGTACCGCCGGGCGGTCGCCCGCTCCGGCACGCCGGAACCCGGGTTCGAGGTCGAGCTGAACACCGGGGCGCGGATGCCGTTCCGGGCGACGTGGGCCGCCGCCGGCCGTCCCGCCGAGGACGGCCTGTTCTGGTACGGCCTGGACCGCAGCATCCTGCACCAGTGCGGGTACGCCCTGCTCGGGCCGCCGGCCGCCGAGGCCTTCGCCGACCTCTCCCCCGCCGACCTGCGCCGCCTGCTGACCGACGCGCTGCGCTGGTGGCTGGCCCTGCCGACCCCGCCCGGCGACGGTCCCGCCCCCGGGGCCGAGGACGCGGTGCTCGGCGCCTGCCGCTCCCTGGTCAAGGTCCGGCACGGCGTCTGGCTGTCGAAGGTCGACGCCGGCCGCCGGCTGGCCGCCGACGGCCGGCGGGCCGCCCCCTCCGACGACGGCGCGGCGGCGGACCACCCGACCCACGGCGCGGCTGCCCGCCACGCGACCGGCGGCGAGGCCCCCGACCCGATCGGCGGCGGGGCTGCGGACCTGATCGAACGGTCGATCGCGGCGCGGGCCGGCGGGCCGCCGCCGAACGGTCCCGAGGCCCGCGCCTTCCAACGCGGTGTGCTGGACGAGATCAGCCGGTGACGGGCTCCACCGGGATCCAGAGTTCGGCGTCCGCCTGCGTGCCGTCCGCCGACAGCCGGGTACGGGAGATCTCCGGTCCCGGCCGGCTGCGGCACGGGCCGTTCCGCCTCAGGGAAGGCTCGGGTCGGATCCGCCGCCATTGGTTCGTGGCTGGTCGAAGCGGTGCCGGGCGAACGCGTCCACCCTGCCCCAGCGGCCCGGGATGTCCAGCAGCGCGAGCCGGTCGAAGCCGGAGGGCAGTGCCGGGCTCACGGCGAGATGGTCCTCGTGCGGTTCGATGCCGAGCATGATCCGGATGAGCAGCAGGGACGCTCCGCTGGACCATGCCTGTGGGCTGCCGGCGGTGGGGTACCGGACCGGGTACCGCGTGGTGTGCCTGTCGAACCCGCCGAAGGCTTCGGGGAGCCGGCCCTGGAAGTAGGTGGCCGCGTCGATGATGCCCTCGGCGATGCGTCCCGCCTCGGCGGCGAATCCGTAGCGGCGCAGGCCCCAGGCGATGAACGAGTTGTCGAACGGCCAGACGGTGCCACGGTGGTATCCGAGCGGGTTGTAGCGGCCCTGCCCCTCGGCGAGGGTCCGCACTCCCCAGCCGGAGAAGAGCGCCGGGCCCATCAGGTGCTCGGCGACCCGCGCGGCCCGCTCCGGCGGCACGATCCCGCTCCACAGCAGGTGCCCGATGTTGGAGGAGAGGCTGTCGACGGGAGTGCCGTCGCTGTCGAGGGCGAGCGCGTAGTAACCCCGGTCGTCGAGCCAGAAGTCCCGGTTGAAGCGCTCGTACAGCGCCGCCGCCTCGCTCTCCAGCCGGTCCGCGTAGGCCGGATCGTTCCAGAACGTACGGGCCAGCCGCGCCGCCCGGATCTTGGCGTCGTAGGCGTAGCCCTGGGCCTCGCAGGTGGCCCTGGGGAAGCCCGGCAGCCTGCCGTCGGCGTAGGAGATGCTGTCCCAGGAGTCCTTCCAGCACTGGTTCTCCAGCCCGGTGACCCGGTTGCGTCGCTCGTACCAGAGGTAGCCGGTGGACGTCAGGTCGGCGTACTTGTCGATCCACGCCAGGGCCGCCCGGGCCTCCTGCTCCAGCTCCATCACCAGCGCCACGTCGCCGCTCCACCGTTCGTACTCGTCGAGCAGCACCACGAACAGTGGCGAGGCGTCCACGGTGCCGTAGTACGGCGAGTGCGGCTGCTCCTCGAACGCGGCCGACTCGCCGTAGCGCAGCTCGTGCAGGATCCGACCGGGATCCTCTTCCAGGACGTTGTCGGTCCGGGCGCCCTGCAACGAGGCGAGGATCCGCAGCGTCGGCGGGGTCAGCGACGGGGTGAAGGGCAGGCTCTGCAGGCAGGTCAGCAGGCTGTCCCGACCGAACAGGGTCATGAACCAGGGCAACCCGGCCGCCGGCACGGTCGCGCCGCTGAGCGAGAGCGGAGCGAAGCGCAGCGCCGCCAGGTCCACCAGGCTGCGGTGGTACACCTCTTGCAGTGCGTCGCTGTCGGTGTCCAGCTTCGGGGCCTCCGCGACCCACCCCCGTACGCTCGTCGGCAGCGTGGCGGCGTCCGGTCGCAGCGCGCGCACGGCGGCGCGGAGGTCGACACCGTCCGGACGCAGCGCCCGCATGACGACCCGCAGCTCCGTCGACCACCGGGCGCCGGGCGGCAGCCGCAGCGTGAAGCGGAGCCCGTCCCGGTCGAAGTCGGCGGGCGCACTTGCCGAGACGGACACCTCGCGCCGGAACGTGCCGCGCTGGTAGCCCAGACGCAACTCGTCCGGACCGACGTGGGTGTAGTGGCTGCCGGCCTTCTGGCGGATGTCGAACTTGATGTCGAAGATGTCGGCGAAGTCGGCCGCTACCTCCAGTCGCACGTCGAGGTCCATCTCCTTCTCGCCGTAGTTGAACACCGTCAGCGACTCGGTCAGGTCCGGCCCGATCCGCCGCCGGCGGATCGCCGACACGTCGGCCTCCACGTAGTCGGTCTGCCCGCCCGGCACCACGAAGAACGCCGCCTCGTAGTACTGGCTGTCGTCCACCGACAGCGCGGTCAGCCGCTCGCCGTTGACGGTGAGCACCCAGCGGGACAGGAAGCGCGAGTCGGCGGCGAACAGGCCGACCGGGGTCGCGGGTGAGGACTCCACGTCACCGCTGGAATCCGAGACGATGAAGGTGCTGCCGTCGATGCACGACACGGTGCCCGGGATGTCCTTCATCGGGTCACTCCCCGCGGCCGGAGACGGCCTGCTGCCGTTCGGCGGGGGGCACCGGGAACAGCCGCCCGACCCGCAGCGCCAACGCGAGGTTCCCGTCGACCATGATCTCGCCCCGGGTGATCCCGGCCAAGCCGTTCATCTCGCCCCGCGTCATCGCCTCCGCGACGTCGGCGGCGACCGTGATGACCGTGTCCGCCGGGCCGTCGCCCTGCGTCACCCGCATGCTTCCATGGTCGATGTCGAGCAGCCACTGCTCCATCCGGTCCCCCTCCCGGATGTCGAACCGGACGGTGCCGCGGACCTTGCACAACCGTGGATCGTGGCCGACATCGGCCAACTGCTCGAAGAAGGTGCTGGTCGTCGTCATACGACCTCCCCGCCGCTTGTCAGGAGCGCTCGCCGACTACCCCTCGTACGGGGGCGCTAACTCCTGCTGCGCGGGCCGGGGCGTGAAGAAGCGGACGATGTCGTCGGCTGCGGTCGGGGACAGCATCATCGCCTGGACTCGCGCGGACATTTCGGCGATCGGGATGATCCTGGTGAACATCGCCTCCTCGTACGCCCGGATCGCCGAGTCCGGGTCGGCGGGGTTGGCCGCGAGTTCGCCGGCGAGTTCGGCGCCGTCGAGCATGGCCTGGTTGGCGCCCTCGCCGACCGGCGGCATGAGGTGCGCGGCGTCACCGATGAGGGTGACGCCCGGCTGGTGGGCCCAGCGTGTGCCGATGGGCAGCGCCTCGATCCTGCGAGGCGTCGGTGCGCTGTCGCCGGCTTCGATGAGTGCGGTGAGACCCGGGTCCCAGCCGTCGAACATCTCCAGCAGAGCCCGCTTGCTGCGGTAGGTGTCCAGGTGCCGATCGTCCGCGCGGAGGGAGATGCCCACTCGGATGCCGCCGTCGCCGAGGCGTTGCGCGGCAAGGATCTGGTTCACGCCGACGCACCACAGGTTCCCGGGGCCGACCAGCTCGGCGATATCCGGGTGGCGCCGGTCGGCGTCGCTGATGCTCAGCTCCACCAGGGTGGCCACGTAGGACAGTTTCGCGTCGGTGAGCAGCGACCGGACGACCGAGCGCGCGCCGTCCGCGCCGACGAGGACGTCGCAGTCGGCGCGGTGGCCACCGTCGAACGTCAGCCCGAAGCCTCCGTCGGGTTGCGGCGTCGCCGCCACGAGCCGGTGCTGCCAGGCCACCGCGTCGCCGGGGAGCGAATCGAGCAGAAGATCGCGCAGTGCGGCGCGGTCGATCTCGGGGCGTCCGGAGAACGAGCCAGGTCGTGGCGTGTGGTGCACGAGGGTGCGCCCGGCCGGGTCGAGGATGCGATGCTCCTCGCCCTCCGGCCGCGCCTCGGACCGGAACCGGCCGGCGAGGCCCGCCCGGGCCAGGGCCCGCTGTCCGGACTCCGGGTGCAGGTCGAGCGATCCGCCCTGCGATCGCGCGGATCGGCCCGCCTCGCGTTCGTACACCACCGCGTCGATGCCGTGCCGGTGCAGGATTCGCGCCAGTGTCAGGCCGCCGAGGCCACCGCCGGCAATCGCGATCCGCATCATCACCTCCGTTACCGTACGCTGTATCCCATGGATACGCCGTACGGTAGCGCGCCGTTGCCCGTCTGGGAACGGCCCGAGCCTCAACCGCGAGCGGCGCCGGTGCCGCTGAGCCGCGCGAAGATCGCCGCCACGGCCATCGGGCTCGCCGACGCACACGGCCTCGACGGCCTGTCGGTTCGCAAGATCGCCAAAGAGCTCGGCGTCGGTCCGATGCGGCTCTACGACTACGTGACCAACAGGTCCGAACTGCTCGACCTGATGGTCGACGCCGTGTATGCCCAGATCGCCGAGGCCGGTCAGCACTCCGAGTGGCGCGCCACGCTACTGGCCATCGTCCACCGGACCCGCGACGCCGCTCTTGAGCATGAGTGGTTCGCCGACCTGCTCGGCGCGAGGCCGCACCTGGGACCTCATGCGCTCGCCGTGGGCGAATCGACCGCGGCGGCGCTCAGCCAGGCCCCCGGCGTACGCGGAATCGACGACCTCCAGCGGGCCGTGGGCGCCCTCAACGCGTTCCTCATCGGGGCGCTCCGCAGCGAGGTCACCGAGCGACGCACCGCCCGTTCCACCGGCACCGACGTGTCCGCCTGGCAGGCCGCCCTCGGGCCCTACCTGACACGCATGCTCGACACAGGCCGCTACCCCACCATCGCCCGGCTCGTCGTCGACGGCGCTCACCTCAACGCCGAGGAGACCTTCCACCACAACCTGACCACCATCTTGGACGGCATCACAAGCCATCCTCAGAGGTGACCACCTGCTCCGAGAGCACGCCACCCGCTGAAAGCAAGGAGCTGGACGCGGGCCAGGCCGGGCTCGGCACCCGAGTCGACCCAGACGTAGAGGAAAGGCGGCGGCTCTACTGCGATTCTGGATGCCCCGGCGCCATTTTTTGGCGCTTCACGTGGTGCGCCGATCGTTGGCTGGCGTCCACCAGCCGTGGCCTGCCTACTGGCCGAATGTGGAGCGCAGGTTCGCGTTGATCAGTTCATTGAGCCGCTTGCGTAGGTGTCACAGCAGCGACGGGTCGGGCAAGGGCTCGGCAACCAACAGCATCCAGCGCAACTGCGTGCCTTGTGTACCGTCGGGTACCAGGTCGAATCGCACCTGAGCATCGGGACGCCTGGGCCACAGTGACGACCATATGACCAGGCGCGGATGCTCCGCGTGCAGGATCTGCGGAGTTTGCTCGTCGTCGAGCAGCCGCAGCCAGGGGCGCGCCGGGTCCCGGTCCGGCTCGATGAGCGCCTCGAAGACGATGGCTGGTGGGGGTGGCTGGCTACGCGTGCGGCTGCCGGCTTCGAGCACGCCTCAGACTAAGGGCGAACAACTCATCGTGACGAGGGGCGCCGGATCAGGACACGCGATGACGTGTCGCTGTTCCAGATGGAACGGAGCTTCCGGTAGGACAGCGATCGACCAAGAATGCCAAGGCCAACTGACTCAGCACTCAGGGCGCCTCCAAGGCGCCAGAGCGTCGGCAGGGCGTCAAACGCCGACAAATGTTATCCAAGACCGACCATCGACACCCGGACGTAGAACCAGCTCAGAGCCTTGGTCGCGGCTCTGAGCTGGTAGGCGACGGACGAGTCGACCTGCACGCCGGACCATGGAGGCGAAACGCCTTCTGACCTGGGGCGGAGTCCGGCGACAACCACTGCGAGCCGTCGCTGGGCCGTCGGGCGTGGAATAAAGACCTACTCAAAAGGTCAGCACCTACTTCGCCGAGCCGGCCGCACATGCTTCTGGCACACGCGGACGCGACAGCAATCCTTAGCTGGGAAGTACCGTGATTACCTCGGTCGCAACTCTCAGAAGGGGAGCGCCAATCTCACCTAGGGTGCCTGCGATTCGCGCAAGCCGTTGGACTCCGCGCCTCAGCCGGTCTGGATCGTCACCAGCAGCCTGCACCTCAGCCACGGCTGCATCGATCTGTCGGGCTTGCGGCCCCGCCGCCTCGGCACGAGCCTGGACGGCAGCCGCTAGAAGCTTCTCCAACAAACCGTCCGAAAGAACACCGGACGTAAATTTGTTTCCATAAATTTTATTGTCGGACCCAAAGACGCCAGACGCATTTCCATGAAAATTAAAGATGTTACTCACTGGCGATCTCCACTTCCCGGCGGCATGTCGACGCTCGAACGCCTCGATGCCTCTCCGACTCAAAGCGGAGCCGTACTCATTTTCCTCAATTTTTCCGCTATCAATCAAACGATGAACAGCCACCTCCGCCTCTTGACCTGACAGCTCCAGAAAGGCCGCAATGTCTCGCGCAGCCACAAACTTCCCTGCTCGACCATGCGCTACCTTGTAAACCGCCCCCAGGAGGGCTTCATCGCGCTTCAATAAGGCCTGAGGCGTCACCTCAGCCGCAGTTTGGTACTGGAAATTCGCCTGAACCTCAGCCTCAGACCTACCAGCATTTACCGCAATACGCCACAAAACTACTACCCCAAGCAGCGCTACCGCCACCCAGAGCTTAGAGCCAGCTCCGCGCTGAATCCATATCCATGCCGCCACAATCACCAACAGGCTAAAGAGGAACCTGGACACGCCACTGGCAACATAGCCCGTCCACGCAAACACCAAAGATCGACCCATAAGGAAAAGGATTACGACTACCTGCTCAAGCAGGATGCGAGCTACATAATCGCTATCCCGCACAAAGGGAACCGTCACATACGCCAGCGCTATCAACAACAAAATCCCCGACAGCCATTCATGATCGACGAAAACCCATATCACAAATAGCACTAGCGCCAGGCCTATTGCAGCAGACAGAGGCTGACTAGCGAGCAGAGCCATGGATCAAGGATAGTGGGATCAGCGACCCGGCACAGCTCCCGATCGTCCGGCCGTGCAATCAAACGAGTCACATAGCCGACACTCCAACCAGAGTCACTACTGGTATGCGCGATCTCTGCTCGACAGTGCAGCCAGCTCCCGCATTATTCATGCGAACAGGGCACCTATCGCGATCCGGGCGCGTTCCTCGCTGGCCGGCATCAGGTGTGTAGACCTGAAGCGTGAAGCCGGGGTCGGCGTGGCCGAGGCACGACGCGAGGGCCTTGATGCTCTCCCCGGCGTCGAGCAGCGACGAGGCGTAGAAGTAGCGCAACGCCTGCATCCCGGTCGCCCGGGTCGGCGTGATGCCGGCCGCCAGTTCTTGCCGTCGAAGGTGCGCCGGTTGATCGCACCGCGCCGGGTGGTAGTGAACAGCAGCAGCACCGTAACCCGATCCGTAACACGACCTCGTCGAGCGGTTCAGCGTCGCCCGCGAGACGATCAAGGTAGCCCTTCGGAAGCTGCAAGATGAGCGGCTGATCGTCACCCGTCAGGGCAGCGGCACCTTCGTCCGCGCCAACACGGAACGCCCGGTCGGACTCCGGCCGCACATCGAACGAGCATTCGAGGCCACGAACGTCACGATCGACTTCGCCGGCTTCTCCGGAGAGACGATGTACAACGCGATCCAGGAGACCTTGGACAAGGTCCGCATCGGGCGCCTCACCCCGGAGTCGATCCGGGTTCGCGTCCTGATCTCCGACATGACGTCACCGATGGCGATCCCCTGCCGCGCCGAGGGCCAGGCCGACGACCCCGGCATCCGCGCCCGAGCCCGCCGCATCACCGACCGCTCGATCCACGCACTCACCGACGCCGTTCAGGAACTTGCCGACCTCGGGCTGGTCAAGACCGCCACCACCGAGGTGCGCGTCCACCGGGCCGCCCCGCTGTTCAAGCTCTTCATCATCAACGAGCAGGAAGCGTTCTTCGGCTTCTACCCGGTGGTCGAGCACACCGTCTCCGTCGACGGTAAGCCGATGGCGATCTACGACGCGATGGGCAAAGACGCGATCCTCTTCCCGTTCACGCCCAGCGACGAGGACGCCAGCAATGACGCCCTCTACGTCGGGCAGGCCCGCGCCTGGTTCGACAGCATGTGGGGCACCATCGCCCGCGAGTACGCCTCGTGACCGCCGTCGACCTGGCCAAGGTGATCGACCGTGCCCGCGTGATCCTGCTCGACTTTGACGGCCCCGTGTGCAGCATCTTCGCCCAACACTCCGCGTCGACCGTCGCCCATGCGTTGCGCCGTCTGCTCGTCGACCAGGCCGTCACCCTGCCGCCCGAGATCCTGGCCGAACGCGACCCGCTTGCCGTGCTCCGCTTCACCGTCACCCTTGGGCGCCCCGCCGTCGTCCGCCTGGTCGACGAGGCCATGACCCGCGAGGAAGTCACCGCGGCCCGCACCGCCGAACCCACGCCGTACGGCCGGGAAGTGATCGTCGCTGCCCAGCAGACCGGCCGCCGGGTCGCCATCGTCTCCAACAACTCGGCCGACTCCGTCCACGCCTACCTGAGCGCCCGACGCCTCACCTCGTACGTGCACCCGGTCATCGGTCGCCCCGAGGCCGCGCCCGAGCGGATGAAGCCGGACCCGTTCCCGGTGCTCGCAGCCGTGCGGGAGCTGGGCGCCGAGCCGGCGGAATGCGTCCTCGTCGGTGACTCGGTCAGCGACATCGAGGCTGCCCACGCCGCCGGAGTCGCCGCCATCGGGTACGCCAACAAGCCCGGCAAGCGCGAGCGTTTCGCCGCCGCCGATGTCGTCATCGACAGCATGGCCGAACTGGTGACCGCCTTCGCCGTCGACGAGCTGTAGCACCACCACACCGCACACGAGCGCCCCGGGAGATCGTCACCGGGGCGTTTCTCGTGTCGTCAGTTCACCCCGGCCCGGGGTCGCGGTGGAACCACCCTGGAGCTAGTCCAGGTCCCCGCGCTTGGCAGCGATCCACGCCTCAACATCTTCGGCAAGCCAGACGTTGCCCATCTGGAGCGTGGCTACCGGCTCAGGGAAGTCACGCCGGTTGGTGATCTGGTAGACGCGCTGGCGCGAGACGCCACCGAGCATGATCCGGATCTCCCCCGAACCCACCAGCCGCAGCTTCTTGCCCATGACGCTGACGCTAGGCACACGCCGACTAGGCGTGAGTCAACTTGATGGACACCTAGTTACCACAGCCACTAGTCGCTTACCCTTTACGCATGACTAGGTTCAAGTGGTTCCAACGCCCCGACCAACCTGTCGACTACCTAGCCGGCGAGCCTGCCCCATGCAGGTACGGCAAGGAGCCACATAGATGGGTTGGTCGAGCTGCCGTCCCCACACCGGAGCCACCCCTGATGACCAAGGCAGGACTTTGGCGCTCCAGGAACACCGCGACGCGCCTCAACCAGAGGTAGGCCATGTCGATCCCGCAGCAGCGACCAGAGCCCCCGTTCCTCGTCCTGATGGCGGGCAACGTCGTCGACTTCCATAACCGCGCCACCTGCCGGCAGTGCTCCGACGACGGATGCCCACGCCTGTCGGCGGCCGGCGAAACCCTACGCGCTTGGCGCGACAGGAAGAGCCGACGTGAAACCCGGTGATGTCCTGCACCTGACCCGTGCTGCCAGTCCGCAGTTCGCACGGCCGATCTTCTTCCGTCTCATCAAGGTCCGCAAAGACCTATACACCTACGACGGCTGGACATGGCTGGACGGCTACCAACTAGACGAAAAGGGCGACGCCTCAGCCCGCAGAGAAGTGTACGTACTTAAAGCAGGCATAAAATTGCTGCACTTGCCTCATGCGCCACAACTTAGAGCGTGTCTCAGGTGGCAGTCGGCTGACCTTGGTGGTAGATCTCTTCTACTGTGGACGACCGGTTGATCTCAGAGTGGGTGCCTGACGAG
>NZ_JBEZEV010000090.1:0-27243 GCF_040649055.1 Micromonospora sp. NPDC049060 | reverse complement strand
CGGAGCTGGGCATCAACCAGCTCGGCGCGGTCTACGAGGGTCTGATGTCGTACACCGGGTTTTTCGCCGAGACCGATCTTTACGAGGTCGCCAAGCCGGGGGTCGTGGGCGGCGGGCGACGCTCCTGCCTGACGGGCCCGGACTCGCGACTGCCCGGGACCCAGGTGCGGCCCGCGGAGCCGCACCGCCGGAGCCGCGCCGCGAAACACCGCCCCGGATGGTTGGAACGGGCGTTCGAGGCAATCGAACACTCGTTCTAACTGCTGCTGACAGTACACCCTCCCTCCGACGAAAATGCAACGTGTGACGCGCGGACCTCGGACGACGTACGCAGGTGCCGGCTCCGGGCGTACGCCACCGCGGTCGGCGGCGGAGAGGGCCGCGGCGGTAGCCTCCGCCCGTGACCACCCCCCGCCCCGTCCTCGGGGTCGCCATGGTGCTCGCCTCGGCCGGGCTCTTCGCCGTCAACGGCACCGTCTCCAAGCTGGTGCTCCGCGCCGGCCTGGACGCCCCGCAGCTCACCCTGCTGCGCGCCGTCGGCGCCGTCACCGGGCTGCTGGTGCTGAGCGTGCTGCTGCGTCCGGGGGCCCGCCGGCTCCGAGCCACCCCCGGCCAGCTGCCGCTGCTGATCGGGTACGGGCTGGCCGGGTTCTTCGCCGTACCGATGCTCTACTTCGTCGCCATCTCCCGGCTGCCGGTCGGGATCGGGCTGCTGTTCGAGTACACCGCCCCGCTGCTGGTCGCCCTCTGGGCCCGGTTCGGTCAGCGCCACCGGGTGCGCCCGCGGCTCTGGGCCGGTCTGGCGTTGAGCCTGGTCGGCCTCGGCTGCGTGGCCGAGGTGTGGGGCGAGCTGAAGCTGGACGGCCTCGGCGTGCTCGCCGGTCTCGGGGCCGCGGTCTTCCTCGCCGCCTACTACGTGCTCGGCGCACACGGAACGGCGCGCCGGGACACGTTGTCGCTGTGCACCTGGGCGTTCGGCGCCTCCGCCGTGGCGGGCCTGCTCACCCGCGCGGTCACCGCGGGCACCGGCGGCTGGGAGCCGCTGGCCGCCGACACCGAGGGGGGCGTGCCCGTGGCGCTGCTCTGCGCGTACACGGTGGTGCTCGGCTCGATCGCGCCGTACCTGCTGGTGGCCGGGGCGATGCGGCACCTCCCCGCGACCAGCGTCGGGATCATCGGCATGGCCGAGCCGGTGCTCGCCTCGGCGGTCGCCTGGGTCGTGATCGGCCCCGGTGAGGCGCTCAACACCGCCCAGCTCACCGGCGGGCTCCTGGTGCTGGTGGGCGTCGCGCTGGCCGAGACGGCCCGGGTCGCCCCGGCCCGGGCCACCGCGCCGCCCACCCCGGACACAGGGCCACCCACCACGGACGCCGTGCCGCCCGCCCCGGACACAGGGCCGCCCGCCCCGGACGCCGCCACCGGGCCGCCCGCCCCGGACACAGGGCCGCCCACCCAGGGCACCGTGCCGCCCGCCCCGGACGCCGCCACCGTCCCGCCCGGAGCCGGCCGGACGGCGCCCCGCCCCGCCCGGCCGGGGTCCGGCACGGCCGGCTGAGCCGCCGACCGGCGTACCGGGAAGAATGGTCGACATGCAGCCACACCCGAACGTGCGGGCGGTGCAGGACGTGCTCGACGCCGCGGGCGCCCGGGACGGATCCGGCGCGCCGAGCCTCGTCCGCCTGCTGCCCGACGCGGTCCACACCGCCGCTGCCGCCGCCGAGTCGCTCGGCGTCGCGGTCGGGCAGATCGCCAACTCGCTCGTCTTCGAGGCGGACGGCGCGCCGCTGCTGGTGCTCACCTCCGGCGCGCACCGGGTGGACACCGCCGGCCTGGCCGCGTCCATCGGGGTCGGCCGGCTGCGCCGGGCCACCCCGGAGTTCGTCCGCGCGCACACCGGGCAGGTGATCGGCGGGGTCGCCCCGGTCGGCCACCCGCGCCCGTTGCGCACCCTGGTGGACACCGCCCTGGAGTCGTACGAGGAGATCTGGGCGGCCGGCGGCGTGCCGCAGGCGGTCTTCCCCACCACGTACCCGGAGCTGCTGCGGGTCACCGGCGGCGTCCCGACCGGGGTGGCGTGAGCGAGCGGAGCGAGCGAACCATGGGGCTCAGCAGCGTGGCGCCTCGCGCCGCCGTGGAGCGGAGCGAGGCGGTGGCGTGAGCGAGCGGAGCGAGCGAACCATGGGGCTCAGCAGCGAGCGGAGCGTGGGGGCCGACGTCCCGGAGCTGGTCACCCTGCACGTGTGGCGCACCTCCCGCGCCGCGCTGCCCCGGGCGTTGACCCGGATGGCGCTCGACCCCCGCCGGCTGCGGGCCGTGCCCGGCGTGCGGTTCGGCAAGCTGCTCGGCACCGGGACCGGCACCGGCTTCGGGCCGGGCGACGCCGACCTCACCCGGTGGGCGGCGCTGACCGTGTGGGACTCCCCCGCCGCCGCGGCCGGCTTCGACGGCTCGCCGGTGGGGCGCGCCTGGGCGCGGATCGCCCGCGCGTCCGTCCGGGTCGACCTGCGCCCGCTGAGCAGCCGGGGCGAGTGGTCGGGGCGCCGGCCGTTCGGGGAGCCGCCCGGCGGCCGGGTCACCGGCCCGGTGCTGGCGCTGACCCGGGCCCGGCTGCGGCCCCGTCGGGCGGCCACCTTCTGGCGGGCGATCCCACCGGTGGCCGCCGCGTTGCACGCCGCGCCCGGCCTGCTGGCCCGCTTCGGCGTCGGCGAGGCCCCGCTGGGCTGGCAGGGCACGGTGAGCGTGTGGCGCGCCCCGGCGGACCTCGTGGCGTTCGCGTACCGTCACCCGGAGCACCGGGCGGCGATCATGCGGACCCCCACCGAGGGGTGGTACGCGGAGGAACTCTTCGCGCGGTTCGAGGTGCGCGACGTGGTGGGTGACCGGGCGGTGCTGGGGTGGGTCGCGGACGGCGACCCGGGAGCGGCGGAGGGTGTACGGGCATGAGGTTGGTGCGGTGGACGCCGGACGATCTCGTCCGACGGCTGGACGACGTGGTGGCCGTCTACGGCGAGGCGATGGGCTACCGCCCTGAGCTGCTGGAGTCCCGACGCGGCTACATCGCCACCCACGTACGCCGGCCCGGCTTCCGCGCCGTCGCCAGCCTGACCAGCGAGGGCCACCTGGCCGGCTTCGGCTACGGCTACCTGGGCGGCTCCGGGCAGTGGTGGCACGACCAGGTCTGGCGGGCACTGGACGCCGCGACCCGGCAGCGCTGGCTGACCCACTGCTTCGAGGTGGTGGAGCTGCACGTCCGCCCGCCCGCGCAGGGGCACGGCCTGGGCGCGCGGCAGCTGCGGGCCCTGCTCAGCCTGGCGGAGGGGACGACCACGCTGCTCTCCACCCCCGAGGCCGACGAACAGAAGTCCCGGGCCTGGCGGCTGTACCGCCGGTTCGGCTTCGCCGACGTCCTGCGCGACTTCCACTTCCCCGGCGACGAGCGCCCGTTCGGCGTGCTCGGCCGGGACCTGCCGCTGGAGCCCTCGTCACCCACCCCGCCCGGCCGGCCCGTGCCATGACCCGACGGCTGTCCTGGGCGCTGCTGGCCGTGCTGGTGCTGGCGCAGATCTGCTACCCGCTGACCACCGGGGAGACCCGGGCCCGGCTGACCGTCGCCACCGTCGTGCTCGGCTACCTGCTCTCGGTCGGCCACGCGCTGCTCAGCCGGGGCCCGCGTACGGCGGCGGCGCTGGTCGCGGTGGCCACGGTCGGCGGGTTCGCCATCGAGGCGCTCGGCGTGGCCACCGGCTTCCCGTTCGGCAGCTACGACTACTCCGGCGAGCTGGGGCCGAAGCTGGCCGGGGTGCCGCTGATCATCCCGCTGGCCTGGACCTGGATGGCCTGGCCGGCCTGGCTGGCCGCCACCCGGCTGACCGGCGGCGACGCCGGGGACGGGCCGAGCGCCGGGGACGGGCCGAGCGCCGGGAACGGGCCGAGCGCCGGGGACGGGCCGAGCGCCGGGAACGGGCCGAGCGCCGTAGACGGGCCGGGCGCCGTAGACGGGCCGGGGCGCCGGGGCGGGCGGTTCCCCGTCCGGCGGATCGCGCTGGCCGCCGTCGGGCTGGCCGCCTGGGACCTCTTCCTCGACCCGCAGATGGTGGCCGAGGGCTACTGGGTCTGGCGGGACGCCACCCCCGCACTGCCCGGCCTGCCCGGCATCCCGGTGAGCAACTACCTGGGCTGGCTGCTCTTCGCCGTGCTGATGATGAGCGCGCTGCGCCCGCTGGCCGGGCCCGCCGTGGCCACCACCGACGGGCGGGACGGCCCGATGTTCGCGCTCTGGCTGTGGACGTACTTCTCCAGCGTGCTGGCCCACGCGGTCTTCCTCGACCTGCCCGCCTCGGCCCTGTGGGGCGCGGTCGGCATGTCGGTGGCCGCCGTGCCGCTGGCGGTCACGCTGGTCCGCTCCCGCCGCGACGACCGGCACGAGCCCCGTCAGCCGCAGCGCCCCGGCGTCGACGCGACGGCATGACCGCCGTCCTCGCGCTGCTGCTCGGCGTGGCCGCGCTGACCGCGCACACCCTGCTCAACGCCGGCCGCTGGCTGCGCCGCCCGGCCGAACGGCCGGCGCCGGTCACCGAGCCGGTGGCGGTGCTGCTGCCGCTGCGCGACGAGGCCGCGCGGGTCACCCCGTGCCTGCGCGCGCTGCTCGCCCAGCGGGGCGTGCCGCGGCTGCGCGTGGTGGTGCTCGACGACGGGTCGACCGACGGCACCGCGGACGTGGTCCGCGCGGTGGCGGGCGACGACCCCCGGGTCACCCTGCTCGACGGGGTCGCCCCGCCGCCGGGCTGGCTGGGAAAGCCGCACGCCTGCTGGCAACTGGCCACCCGGGCCGACCCCGCGGCGACCGCGCTGGTCTTCGTCGACGCCGACGTGGTGCTCGCCCCGGACGCGGTCGCGGCGGCCGTCACCGAGCTGCGCGCCGCGCGGGTGACGCTGCTGTCGCCGTACCCCCGGATCCTGGTGGCGACGGTGGCCGACCGGCTGGTCCAGCCACTGTTGCAGTGGCTGTGGCTCACCTTCCTGCCGCTGCGGGCGATGGAGCGCTCGCGGCGGCCGTCGCTGGCCGCCGCCGGCGGGCAGTTCCTGGTGGTGGACCGGGCCGGCTACGAGGCCGCCGGCGGGCACGCCGTGGTGGCCGGGCAGATCCTGGAGGACGTCGAGCTGGCCCGCGCGGTCAAGCGGGCCGGCGGCCGGATCGCCCTCGCCGACGGCTCGCGGCTGGCCGCCTGCCGGATGTACGAGGACTGGCCGCAGCTGCGCGACGGCTACTCGAAGTCGCTCTGGGCGACCTTCGGCAACCCGGGCGCGGCAGCCGCCGTGGTGGCCCTGCTGCTCCTGCTCTACACCGCTCCCCCGCTGCTGGCGGTCGTCGCCCTGGCCGCCGGCGCGCCGACGGTGGCCGCCGCGGCGCTCGCCGCCTACCTGCTCGGGGTCACCGGGCGGGCGGTCAGCGCCCGGGCGACCGGGGGCCGGTGGTGGCCCGACGCGCTGGCACACCCCGTGTCGGTCGTGGTCCTCGGTTGGCTGACCCTGCGGTCGTACCATCTGCGGAAGCGGCGTCGCCTGTCCTGGCGCGGCCGCCCCGTCACCTAGGGAGGCGCGGCATGGCGCGGATCGTGGTCGTCGGCGCCGGAGTGGGAGGGCTGGCCACCGCCGCCCGGCTGGCCGCCACCGGGCACCAGGTCACCGTGCTCGAACGCGCGGGCACCGTCGGTGGCAAGCTCGGCCGGTACGTCCGCGACACGCCGGCGGGCGCGTTCCACTTCGACACCGGGCCGAGCCTGCTCACCCTGCCCGACGTCTTCCACGACCTGTTCGAGGCGACCGGCGCGAAGCTCGACGAGTACCTGGACCTGGCGCCGGTGGACCCGATCGTGCGGCACGTCTTCCCCGGCGGCGGCCCGGCCCTCGACTCGTGCGCGGACCCGGCCGAGTTCGCCGCCCGGATCGGCGCGGCCTTCGGCGACCGGGCCGCCGCGGACTGGCAGCGGCTGTGGCGCCGGGCCGCGCGGGTGTGGCAGGCCTCGCACCGGGACATCCTGCGCCGCCCGATCGACTCCCCCCTGGACCTGGCCGCGCTGGCCTGGCGGCTGGGCGACCTGGCCGCCATCGGCCCGGGCCGGACGCTGCGCGGGCTGGGCCGGCGACACCTGTCCGATCCCCAGCTGCGGATGCTGCTGGACCGGTACGCCACCTACACGGGCGCCGACCCGCGCCGGGCGCCGGCCGCGCTGGTCGCCGTGCCCTACGCCGAGCTGACCTTCGGCGGCTGGTACCTGCGCGGCGGGCTGGGCACGCTCGCCGACGCGCTGCTGACCCGCTGCCTGGACCTCGGCGTGGTCGTGCGGACCGACGCCACGGTCACCCGGATCGACGCCGCGGGCGGGCGGGTGCACGGCGTACGCCTGCGCGGCGTCACCGCCCCGGTCCCCGCCGACGTGGTGGTGGCCAACGTCGACGCGCTCACCCTCTACCGGGACCTGCTGCCCAGCCCGCGCCGGCTGGCCGGGCTGACCGACCGCAGCCTGGCCGGTTTCGTGCTGCTGCTCGGCCTGACCGGGGACTCCGGGCTGGCCCACCACAACGTGTTCTTCCCCGGCGACTACGACGCCGAGTTCGACGCGGTCTTCGGCCACCCGGGGCGCGGCGTGCGGGCCCGGCCGGCGGCGGATCCCACCGTCTTCGTCACCGTGGCCGACGACCCGGTGGTCCGGCCGGCCGGCCACGAGGCGTGGTTCGTGCTGGTCAACGCACCCCGGCACGGCACCGCCACCGGTGCCGTCGACTGGCGCCGGCCCGGCCTCGCCGAGGCGTACGCCGACCGGGTCCTCGACGTGCTGGCCGAGCGCGGCGTCGACGTGCGGGACCGGCTGGTGTTCCGGGAGGTCCGCACCCCGGCCGACCTGGACGACGCGACCGGCGCGCCCGGCGGATCGATCTACGGCACCGCCGGCGGCCTGCTGCGCCCGGCCAACCGGGGCCCGGCGCACGGGCTGTGGCTGGTCGGCGGCTCCAGCCACCCCGGCGGTGGCCTGCCGATGGTGACCCTCTCCGCCCAGATCGTCGCCGACGACATCGGCCCCGCCTGGTAGCACCTTCGGGTGTAAGGAAGGGCACCTTGTCAACGCCTGAGGTAGCGGAAGGGCCCCTTCCTCACACCACGGCACCCCGGCCAGAGGCCGTCCGGACGGGCCGGTGCGCGGTCAGCCGGCGTCGATCAGGGCGCGGCGGACGGCGGAGAGCAGCTGGCCGAGGCCGAACCCGGCCAACAGCACCCAGACGGCGGTCGCCATGGTGATCGTGCCCGCCGCCAGGTCCGGCTCGATCAGCCCGGTCAGCCCGGCCAGCAGCAGCCCCACCAGGGCCACCGAGACCCGGGTGGGGCGCTCCCCCACGGTCACCGCGCCGAGTTCCCGCATGCCGGCGGAGACCGCCCGGGCGCGGACGTACTCGTGCAGCCAGGAGAGCGCGCCGGCGGTCACGACGAGCGTCCCCGGCGCGCCGACCAGCCAGAACGCGGCCAGCCAGGCGACCTCGCCGAGCCGGTCGGCCAGCGAGTCGTAGACGTAGCCGAGCCGGGTGGTCCGGTTCGTGGCCACCGCCACCGCGCCGTCGACGCTGTCCGCCACCGCGGCGAGCAGCACGAACAGCGCCGCGAGGAAGGGGCCGTCCTGCGGCCGTACGGCGAACAGCGGCACGCAGGCGCAGAGCAGCACGCCGACCACGGTGACCGGGGTCGGGCCGACCCGCAGCCGGCCCAGCACGAACCCGACGTGGTAGGCGAACCGCAGCCAGGCGCGGACGACGGGGGCCGCCGCCCGGGGGTCGAAGCCCCCGTGCAGCCGTGCCCAGGCCGTGGCGTACTCGTCCCAGTTCAGCTGTGTGCCCACCACGGAACAACCGTCGCACCGCCGCTCAGGTGTCGCGGCACCGGGGTCACACCCGCGCGTCGACCTGGAGGTTCTGCCACACCTCGCGGGTGGCGGTGGAGCGGTTGAGGGTGATGAAGTGGATCCCCGGCACGCCCTCGTCGAGCAGCCGCCGGCACATCTCGCTGGCCTGCTCGACGCCGAGCCGGCGCACCGCCTCCGGGTCGTCGGCGACCTTCGCGAACCGCTCGGCCAGGGCCGGCGGGAAGGGCGCCCCCGAGAGCTGCGTGGAGCGCTCGATGGTGCCGATCTGGGTCACCGGCATCACGCCGGCCAGGATCGGGGTGTCGCAGCCGGTGGCGGCGACCCGGTCGCGCAGCCGCAGGTAGTCGTCGGCGTCGAAGAACATCTGGGTGATCGCGAAGTCGGCGCCGGCCCGGCACTTGCGCACGAAGTGCTCGGTGTCGCTGTCGACGTCGGGTGACCGCGGGTGCTTGAAGGGGAAGGCCGCCACCCCGACGCTGAAGTCGCCGGCGTCGCGCACCAGGCGGACCAGGTCCTCGGCGTAGAGCACGCCCTCGGGGTGGCGCACCCAGTCGCCGCCCGGGTCGCCCGGCGGGTCGCCCCGCACGGCGAGCACGTTGCGCACCCCGACGCCGGCGAGCCGGCCGATGACGTGGCGCAGCTCGGCCACGGAGTGGTTGACCGCGGTCAGGTGGGCCATCGGCAGCAGGGTGGTCTCGGTGGCGATCCGCTCGGTGACCGCGACGGTGGTGTCGCGGGTCGACCCGCCCGCGCCGTAGGTGATCGAGACGAACGACGGGCGCAGCGACTCCAGCTCGCGGATCGCCTGCCACAGCAGCCGCTCGCCCTGCGGGGTCTTGGGCGGGAAGAACTCGAAGGAGAAGGTCGGCTGGCGGTCACGGATGAGCTCCCCGATCGCCGGCTGCGGATTGGGGAAGACCGATGGAAGACCGAGCGCCACGCCCCGACTCTAGCGGGCCGGGCCCTCCGGGCCGAGACCTTCCCACACTGGTGGACGAGGACCGCACGACCGCCGGCCCCGCCGGGGGGCCGGAAAGCGTCGTACCCCCGGAGTAGTCATGGGGTTGCGCGGGGTGGGCCCGGCCGGAGGCCGACCCGCCGGGGGCACGCGCGGGGGTCAGCATCCACCGGTGGCGCACGGTCCCGTTCGGGGTACGCGCCGCCGCCACGCCGACACCGTCCCGGAGGACCGATGACGCCGCCCCCGCCGCCCGGCCCGCAACTGCTCGGGCCGCTGCTCGCCCAGCTCCGGCTGGCCCGGGGCTGGAGCCAGCTACGGGTCGCGGCCGAGCTCTGCGCCGCGTCCGGTGTGCCCACCCTCAGCCGGCACGAGGTCTCCCGGTGGGAGCGGCAGTTGCGCCTCCCCGGCGACTTCTGGCTGGGCTGGCTCGCCGTGGTCCTCGCGGTGCCGGCCGACCTGCTGACCACCGCCGCCGCCCGCACCCGCAGCCTCGGTCCGCCGCCGGCCTTCGGCGGGTCCCGGCCCCGGGCGGCGCTGCTCGCCCTGGCCCAGCGCTGGCTCGCCGACCCGCGCGCCGTGCTGCTGCCCGGCACGCTCACCCGGCCCGCCGTCCGGGGCGACGGCGCGGGGCCGGTACGGCTGGCGGAGCTGCGCCGGCTCGACGACCTCGTCGGCGGGGCCGACCTGGCCGGGCTCGGGGCGTACCGGCTGGGGCGGGCGGTGCGGGCGCTGTCCGGATGCGTCCCCTCCGCACGCCCCCGGCTGCTGCCCGAGCTGGCCGAGTCCGCCCAGCTCGCCGGTTGGCTCGCCGCGGACGCGGGGGACGCCGCCGGCGCCCTGGACGCGTACCGGCTGGCACTGCGCGCCGCCTCGACGGCCGGCGACCCGTCGCTCGCCGGGCACGTGCTCGGCTCGGCCAGCCACCTGCTCACCGGCGTCGGCGACCCGGAGGGCGCGCTGGTGCTGGCCCGCACCGCGTACGCGGGGGCACGGCGGTCGGCCAGCCCCGGCCTGCGTGCCCTGCTGCTGCACCGGGTGGCCCTGGCCGCGGCGCTCGGCGGCCGGGCGGGGGCGGCCCGGCAGGCGCTCGACGCGGCCCGCCGGGTGACCGACGCGCCGGAGCCGGGCCGGGAGCCGCCGTGGCTCTACTGGCTCGACGGGCCGGAGTTGGCGGCGATGACCGGGCGCGCGCTGGTCGCTCTGGGCCGACCGCTCCCGGCCGAGGCGCCCCTGCACGCCGTCCGGCGGCGCGGCCCCCGCACCTCCGCGATCTACGGCGGCTGGCTGGCCCGGGGCTACCTGCAACTCGGCGAGGTGGAGCGGGCCTGCGCGGTGGCCGGCGAGGCGCTGCTCGACGCGGTCCGCGCCGGATCGCCCCGCGCGCTGGGCCAACTGACCGAGGTACGCCGACGGCTGGCCGGGCACGGCGACGAGCCGGCCGTCCGGCGCTACCGGGCGCTCGCCGCCTCGGCGGCTCCGTACCTGCCCCGTCCGGGGCCGCCACCTGGGCCGGCCGGCCGGCGGGCTCCCACGTGGCGTGCGGCGCGTCGGCCCCCCGGTGCCGCGACGGGGTCGACCTCGACCGGCTAGCGTCGTGGCGTGACCCACGCTGCTCCTGTTTCCCCCGTCGACCGCGCCGGGCTGCGCCAACGGATCGACAAGGCCCTGACCGAGTTCCTGGCGAGCCAGCGCGCCTGGATGGCCGGGGTCGACGACGCCCTGGCTCCGCTCGCCGAGGCGATCGAGGCGTTCGTCCTCGGCGGCGGCAAGCGACTGCGCCCGGCGTTCGCCTACTGGGGGTTCCGGGGAGCCGGCGGGGTGGACACCGACCAGGTGGTCACCGCCCTGGCCGCGTTGGAGTTCGTGCAGGCCAGCGCGCTCATCCACGACGACCTGATGGACCGCTCCGACACCCGGCGCGGCGAGCCGGCGGTGCACCGGCGGTTCGCGGCCCGGCACCGGGCGTCCGGCTGGGGCGGCGACGCGGACGGCTTCGGCGACTCGGCGGCGATCCTGCTGGGCGACCTGTCCCTGGTGTGGTCCGACGCCCTGCTGCACTCCGCCGGGCTGGACCCGCGCACGGTGGCCCGGGCCCGGCCGGTCTTCGACGCCATGCGCACCGAGGTCACCGTCGGCCAGTACCTCGACGTGCTGACCCAGGTCACCGGGGACACCTCGGTGGAGCGGGCCGGCAAGGTCGCCCGCTACAAGTCGGCGAAGTACACGGTCGAACGGCCGCTGCTGCTCGGCGCCGCGCTGGCCGACGCGCCGGCGGAGGTCCGGGCGGCGTACTCCGCGTACGGGCTGCCGCTGGGCGAGGCGTTCCAGCTCCGCGACGATGTGCTGGGGGTCTTCGGCGATCCCGCCCAGACCGGCAAGCCGGCCGGCGACGACCTACGTGAGGGCAAGCGGACCTACCTGGTGGCGGCAGCCCTGGAGACGACCGACGGGGCGGGCCGGGAACTGCTGCTCGGCGGGCTCGGCGATCCCGGGCTGGACGAGTCCGGGGTCACCCGGCTGCGCGAGCTGATCGACGGCAGCGGGGCGCTGGCGCGTACGGAGCAGCGGATCGGTGTGCTGACCGACACCGCGTTGGCGGCGCTGGCCGCCGTCGACCTGGACACCGAGGCCCGGCAGGCCCTGGTCGACCTGGCCATCGCCGCCACCCGCCGCGCCGACTGACCCGCTGACCGGCCCACCCGCGCCGCCCCGGCTGACGGCTACCCCGGTCGGCCCGGACCGGCGTCGGGAGGAGGGACGGCGCCGGGGAGCCGACGTCCACCCGCGCGGGAGCGGGGTCAGAAGCCCAGGGCCTGGGCCCGGCGCTTCACCTCGCGGGCCTGGTCGCCGGCGAGCGCCTTCGCGGGGGCGCCGCCCGGCAGGGTGTCGTCCGGCTCGTAGAGCCAGCGCAGCGCACCCTCGTCGTCGTAGCCCCCGTCGGCCAGCAGGTTGAGCACGCCGGGCAGGTGCTTCAGCACCGTCTGGTTGGCCACCAGGTCGGCCGGTATCCGGCGGACGCCGTCGCGGCGTACCGCGATCAGCTCCCGGTCCCGGATCATCTGGTGGACCTTGCTGATCGACACGTCGAGGCGCTCGGCCACGTCCGGCAGGGTCAGCCAGTCGGCGGCGTCGGCGGGGCCGGCGGATTCGGGGCCGGGCACGGCCCGGTCGGCGGGTACTGAGTCGGTCACCGGACCACCCTGCCATGCCCCGCCCGGTCGGGGTCAACGGCACCCCCACGAGCCGGCTGAGCAGGGCCGACGGGGGAAGCGAACGCGGCGGGGCAGTCCTGGTCGCACCCCATCTGTAGCATCCTGTTCAACCTTCACCCCCTGGACACATAGACTCCCTGCCGATGGACACACAGGTCGCCGACACGTTGCTGGGCTCGCTGATCGACGGGCGCTACCGCATCCGCGGTCGCGTGGCCCGTGGCGGCATGGCGACCGTGTACACCGCCACCGACGAACGCCTCGAGCGCACCGTCGCACTCAAGATCATTCACCCGTCCCAGGCCCCGGCACCAGGGGCGCGGACGGCGGGCTTCGTGGAGCGGTTCACCGACGAGGCGAAGACCATCGCCCGGCTGACCCACCCCAACGTCGTCGCCGTCTACGACCAGGGCAGACACTCGGGCCTGCCCTACCTCGTGATGGAGTACGTCCGCGGTCGCACCCTGCGCGACGTGCTCGCCGAGCGGCGCCGACTCAACCCCGACGAGGCGCTGGCCATCGCCGAGCAGATGCTCGCCGCGATCGCCGCCGCGCACCGGGCGGGGCTTGTGCACCGCGACGTGAAGCCGGAGAACGTGCTGGTCGCCGAGGCCCCCACCGGCGGCGCGGCCAACCTGGTCGACAGTGTCGTCAAGGTCGCCGACTTCGGGCTGGCCCAGGCGGTCGAGGCGAGCGCCGACGAGGAGAACGGCAACCAGTTGATGGCCACGGTCGCGTACGTGGCCCCGGAGCTGGTCACCGACGGGCACGCCGACCCCCGCACCGACGTCTACTCCGCCGGCATCGTGCTGTTCGAGATGCTCACCGGCCGGGTGCCCTACGACGGGGACCGTCCGGTCGACGTCGCCTGGCAGCACGTCGACAACGACGTCCCGACGCCGTCGACCCTGGTGCCCGGCCTGCCCAGGGCGCTCGACGAACTGGTCGCCCGGGCCACCCGGCGTGATCCGGGCGCCCGGCCGACCGACGCCGGCGCGTTGCTGGCCGAGGTGCAGGCGGTCCGGGACGACCTGGGCGACGCGAACACGCGTACCGCCGTGTTGCGCCGGGTGTCCGACGAGCCGATGGCCGGGCCGACCATGATGGTCGCGGCGGTCCAGCCGGCCCAGCGGCCCTCCTGGGCCCGGCTGCCCGAGGGCGCCGCCCCCCGGGCGGGCCGTCGCCGGGCCGAGCCCGACGAGGGCGAGGGCCTGTGGTCGCGGCTGTCCGCGCTGCGCACCCGGGTGATGGGCGACCCGCGCGGCCGCCGGGCCGTCATCGCCGCCGCGGTGGTGCTGGTCCTGCTGGTCGCCGGCGGCGGCTGGTGGCTGGCGGCCGGACGCTACACGGAGGCTCCGCAGCTGGTGGCGATGACCAAGGCCGAGGCGGAGGCGCAGGCCGCCCGCGTCGGGGTCGTCCTCAGCTACGCCGATCCGCGCTACGACGAGAAGGTCCCGAAGGACGCCGTCCTGGCGCAGGACCCGGCCTCGGCCACCCGGATCGTCAAGGGCGGCACGATCACGCTGACCCTCTCGCTGGGGCCGGAGCGTTTCCCGGTGCCCGACGTGGTGGGCAAGGAGTTCGAGCTGGCCGAGGCGGACCTGCTCGACGCGAAGCTGGTGGTGGCGAAGGGCACCGCCCGCTACGACGACAACCTGCCCGCGGGCGTCGTGTTGGAGACCAACCCGAAGGTCGGCGCCGAGGTGAAGCCGGGCGACAAGATCACGGTCGTCCTCAGCAAGGGCAAGGCCCCGATCTCCGTGCCCAACCTGGTCGGCAAGAGCCTGGGTGAGGCCAAGACGATCCTCGCCCAGCTGGGCCTGGAGCTGGTGGAGCCCACCTACAAGGACTCCGACAAGCCCAAGGACGAGATCCTCGGGCAGAGCCCGGCCGACGGCACCGGGGTGGAGCGGGGAGCGAAGGTCAAGCTGGAACTCAGCAAGGGCCCGCCGCTGGTCGCCGTGCCCCGGGTCATCGACCTGCCCTGCCAGCAGGCCAAGCAGCTCCTGGAGAGCCAGGGCTTCCCGGTGGCGATCCAGTTCAACCCGAACGGCATCACCCGGTTCCAGAACCCGCCGGAGAACACGCAGGTGCCGCCGGCCACCCCGGTCACCCTCGGATGCATGTAGCGATGCCGGCACCGCAGCGGCTGGTCGGCTCGCACACGCCCACCTCCGGCGGCCTGGCGAGGGCCGCCCTGCCGTACGCCGACGCGGCCGGCTCGCGGGTCGTGCAGGTCTACGTGTCCAACTCGCGGGGCTGGGCGCTGCCGGCCGGCGACCCGGCCCAGGACGTGGCGTTCCGCGACGGCTGCGGCGAGCGGGGCGTGCCCGTCTTCATCCACGCGTCCCTGCTGGTCAACCTCGGTTCCCCCACCGCCAACACGGTCGAGCGGTCTGCCGAGACGCTCGCCCACGCGCTGCGCCGGGGCCGGGCGATCGGCGCCGAGGGCGTGGTCTTCCACGCCGGCAGCGCGGTCGACGAGGGGTACGCCGAGGCCGCCATGCGGCAGGTACGCGAGACGCTGCTGCCGCTGCTCGACGAGGCGGCGGCAGCGGACGGCCCGCGGCTGCTGGTCGAGCCGAGCGCGGGCGGCGGTCGCTCGCTCGCCTCCCGCGTGGAGCAGCTCGGGCCCTACCTCGACGCGGTGGAACGGCACCCCTGGCTCGGGGTCTGCTTCGACACGTGCCACGCCTGGGCGGCGGGGCACGACCTGGCCGCCGAGGGCGGCATGACCGCGACGCTGGACACGCTCGTGGCGACGGTCGGGGCCGACCGGCTCCGGCTGGTGCACGCGAACGACTCGAAGGACCTCTGCGGCTCCACCCGGGACCGGCACGAGAACATCGGCAAGGGCACCATCGGCGAGCCGGCGTTCGCCGAGCTGATGGCGCATCCGGCCACCGCCGGCGTCCCGGTCGTGGTGGAAACGCCGACGGAGAAGCACGTCGGCCACGCCGCCGACATCGCCACCCTCAGGCGCCTGCACCCCTGACGCGGGGCCGGCGGGGCGGTCAGCCCCGCAGGACGCGGGTGAGGACCTCGACGGCGCGGTCGATGCCGGCGTCGTCGACGTCCAGGTGGGTGACCAGGCGGGCGGTGCGGGGGCCGAGCACCGAGACCAGGACGCCCTCGGCGCGGGCGGCGGCGGCCAGGGCGTGCGCGTCCAGCGGCGCCTTGGTCAGGTCCAGCGGCACCAGGTTGGTCCGGACTGTCGTGGCCAGCACCCCGAACGGGGCGATCGCCTCGGCGAGCCGGGCCGCCTTCGCGTGGTCGGCGGCGAGCCGGTCGACGTGGTGAGCCAGCGCGTACCGGCCGGCGGCGGCCAGGATGCCCGCCTGCCGTATCCCGCCGCCCATCCGCTTGCGGATCACCCGGGCCCGCGCGATCTTGTCGGCGCTGCCGACGACCAGCGAGCCGACCGGCGCGCCGAGCCCCTTGGAGAGGCAGACCGACAGGGTGTCGAAGAGGGCGCCGTACCCGGCCAGCGGCACGCCGTCGGCGACGTGCGCGTGCCAGATCCGGGCCCCGTCGCAGTGCAGGGCCACGCCCGCGTCGTCGGCTACCCGGCGCAGCTCGCGCAGGGTGGCCAGCGGGATCACCCCGCCACCGCCGCGGTTGTGGGTCTGCTCGACGGCGATCGCCCGGGTGGGGACCGCGTGGTAGCCCTCGGGACGGACCATCGCGGCGACGACGTCCGGGTCGATGGCCGCGCCCACCGGTGACCAGGTCCGCGAGGAGATGCCACCGTACGCCGCAGCGGCCCCGATCTCGTACGTCACCACGTGCGCGTCGGCGTCGCAGAGCAGTTCGTCGCCCGGCGGCACCACCAGTTGCAGGGCGATCTGGTTGGCCATCGACCCGCTCGGGGCGAACAGCGCCGCCTCGTGCCCGAACAGCGCGGCGACCTCGGCCTCCAGCGCGTTGACGGTCGGGTCCTCGCCGTAGACGTCGTCACCGACGTCGGCGGTGGCCATCGCCTCCCGCATCCCCGGCGTGGGCCGGGTCACGGTGTCCGAACGAAGATCGACGAAAACGTCAGCCACTGTCATCCCTCCGGCTGCCGACTGCGGGGCTCGCAAGCTCACTCCTCGCGTCAGCCACGGAGCATCTCCGCCACGAGGAAGGCCAGCTCCAGCGACTGCTGGGTGTTCAGTCGCGGGTCGCAGGCGGTCTCGTAGCGGCCGGGCAGGTCGAGGTCCTCGATGCCCTGGGCACCGCCGAGGCACTCGGTGACGTCCTCACCGGTCAGCTCCACGTGCAGGCCGCCCGGGTGGGTCTCCAGGCCCCGGTGCACCTCGAAGTAGCCGAGCACCTCGTCGACGATGCGGTCGAAGTGCCGGGTCTTGTAGCCGTTGGACGACTCGTGCGTGTTGCCGTGCATCGGGTCGCACTGCCAGACCACCTTGGCGCCGGCGGCCGTCACCTTCGCCACGATCGGCGGCAGGGCGTCGCGGACCCGGTGGTTGCCCATCCGGCTGATCAGGGTGAGCCGGCCGGGGACGTTCTCCGGGTTGAGCTTCTCGCAGAGCTCGATCGCCTCGTCCGGGGTCGTCGTCGGGCCGAGCTTCACGCCGATCGGGTTGGCGATGCGGGAGATGAAGTCGATGTGCGCCCCGTCGATCTGCCGGGTGCGCTCGCCGATCCACAGGAAGTGCCCGGACAGGCCGTACGCCCGGCGGTCGGAGACCCGGGTCAGCGCCCGGTCGTACTCCAGGGCGAGGGCCTCGTGCGAGCAGTAGAGGGTGACGGTGCGCAGCGCCTCGTCGTCGGTCATCCCGCAGGCCCGGATGAAGGCCAGCGCCCGGTCGATCTCGCGGGCGATCGCCTCGTAGCGCTCGCCGGCAGGGGAGTTCTTGACGAAGCCCTTGTTCCAGTCGTGCACGGCATGCAGGTCGGCCAGCCCGCCGGCCAGGTACGCGCGGAGCATGTTCATCGCGGCGGCCGAGTTCGCGTACGCCCGGATCATGCGCTGCGGGTCGGCGGCCCGGGCCTCCGGCGTCGCCTCCAGCGAGTTGATCATGTCGCCGCGGTAGGCGGGCAGCCCGCGCGCGTCGGTCGGCAGCGACCGGGGCTTGGTGTACTGCCCGGCTACCCGGGCCACCTTGACCACCGGCAGCGAGGCGCCGTAGGTGAGCACGATCGCCATCTGGAGCAGGGTGCGGGCGTTGGCCAGCAGGTGGCTCTCGGTGTTGTCGGCGAAGGTCTCCGCGCAGTCGCCGCCCTGGAGCAGGAACGCCTTGCCCTCGCACACCAGCGCCAGCCGCTGGCGGAGCTGGTCGACCTCGTAGGGCGCCACCACCGAGGGCACCGTGTCGAGCACCTTGCAGACCTCGGCGACCTCCGCCGGATCCGGCCACGGCGGGATCTGTGTGCGCGGCAGCTCCCGCCAGCGGTCGAGGCCGAGGGCCGCGTCCTCGGCGGAGTCGACGGTCGGACGGCTGGTCTGCAGCCCAGGGCTGCCCACCGCGGGATGGCTCAGCTGATGCCACTCATGGCGCATGACAGAAAGCGTACGGCGAGCGGCCCGGCGGCCGACCGGCGAGGGGGATGGTTCCGGCAGGTGAGAGCGGGCTCACCCGGGAGGCGGGTCAGGGCGTGGCCGCAGGGGCCGGGGTGTTGCCACCCGGCGCCTCGGCGGCGATGCACCAGTCGGCGCCGTCGCGGGTGACCGTGAACAGCAGCGGCCGGGTGAGCGTGCGGGAGCCGGCGGCGACCGAGATCGACGTGCTCACCTCCTGGCCCCGGGGACCGGAGCGGATGTCGGTGATCTCGGCCTGCGGCACCGTGAAGTGGTCGGCGAAGTCGCCGTTGGGGCCGGTCGCGGCGGCGTCGAAGCTCTCCTGGAGGGCGGCGCAGAGCTGGCTGCGCCCGGCCGCGACGTCCTTGGCGGTCATCGCGTCGAGGTAGGCCTGCACCCGCTCCCGCGACTTCGTGGTGGCCTCCTCGGCCGGGGCCCGCCCGGGCTTGGTCGCCGGGTCCTCCTCCTCGCCGATACCGCAGCCGAGCAGGACGAGGGGAAGGGTCCCGAGCAGCACGGCGCCCGCCGCGAGCCTCCCGCGCGTCGCGCGCATCGCCACCTCCGTCGCCGTGGACATCGAGCCCGTTGAGCGGCGAGTCTGTCACATCGACGCACGTGCCCGGACGCCGCCGCGCCCGAACCGCCGGTCACCGGCACGCGACGTGCCCGTCACCGAACGCCACCGGGCCGACGCGGGACACTCCCCCGCGTCGGCCCGGACACAACGGGCGGGGAGGGACCGGTGCGCGGTCCCTCCCCGCCGTGTGGGTGGTGCGTCGGCCCTCGGCTCAGCCGAGACCGCCCTTGATGGCGCCGATCAGCTCGCCGTTGCCGGTGTCACCGGAGAGCTCCCAGAAGAACGCGCCACCGAGGCCCTGGTTCTTCGCGTACGTCATCTTGCCGTTGATCGTGGAGGGGGTGTCGTAGCTGTACCAGTTGTTGCCGCACTTGGCGTACGCCGTACCCGCGACCGTGCCGGTGGCCGGGCAGGTGTTCTTGAGGACCTTGTAGTCCTCGATGCCCTGCTCGTAGGTGCCCGGGGCGGGCCCGGTGGCGGTGCCGCCCGGCGCGGCCTGGGTCACGCCGGTCCAGCCCCGGCCGTAGAAGCCGATGCCGAGCAGCAGCTTGTCCGACGGAATGCCCTTGCTCTTGAGCTTCTGGATCGCCGCGTCGGACCAGAAGCCCTGCTGCGGGATGCCGGCGTACGAGGTGAGCGGGGAGTGCGGGGCGGTGGGGCCCTGCGCGTTGAAGGCGCCGAAGTAGTCGTACGTCATCGGCATGATCCAGTTGAGGTGCGCCGCGGCGCCCGCGTAGTCGGTGGCGTCGATCTTGCCGCCGTTGCTGCCGTCCGCCGTGATCGCGGCGGTGACGAGCGCGGACGAGCCGAACTTCGACCGCAGCGCGCTGACCACGTTCTTGAAGGCGTTCGGGCCGCTGCTGTCGCAGGTGAGCCCACAGGCGTTCGGGTACTCCCAGTCGACGTCGATGCCGTCGAAGACGTCCGCCCAGCGCGGGTCCTCGACCAGGTTGTGGCAGCTCTCGGCGAACGCGGCCGGGTTCTGCGCGGCCTGGGTGAAGCCGCCCGACCAGGTCCAACCGCCGAAGGACCAGATCACCTTGAGGTTCGGGTACATCTTCTTGAGCTTGCGCAGCTGGTTGAAGCTGCCGCGCAGCGGCTGGTCCCAGGTGTCGGCGACGCCGTCGACGCTGTCCGCCGCGGTGTAGGCCTTCTCGTAGTCGGCGTAGCTGTCACCGATGGTGCAGCGGCCACCGGTGGTGTTGCCGAAGGCGTACAGGATGTGGGTCAGCTTGGCGGCCGAGCCACTCGTGTGGATGTTCTTCACGTGGTAGTTGCGGGCGTAGACGCCCCACTGCGCGAAGTAGCCCACGACCTTCTTGCCGCCCGGGCCCGGCGGCGGGGTGGTCGGCGGGGGCGTGGTCGGCGGCGGGGTGGTGGGCGGCGCCGTGGTCGGCGGGGTGGTGGTCGGCGGCGCGGTGGTGGGGGGCGGGGTGCCGCCGCCACACGGCGCGCCGTTGATCGTGCAGTTCAGCGGCGCCCTGTACGCGCCGGTGCCGTTGTAGCCCCAGCTGAACGAGGCGCCTGCCGCGATCGGGCCGGCCCAGCTCTTCTTGACGGCGACGTAGTGGTCGCCGGTGCGCGTGACGTCGGCGTCCCAGGAACTGCTGATGCTGGTGCCCGACGGCAGGTCGAACTCGATGCGCCAGGTGCTCACCGGGGCGCTCGTCCCGTTGGTGACGGTCACCCGCGTCTCGTGACCGGTCCCCCAGTCCTGCGCCTTGGCGAAGCCGGCGGTCACGCTGCCGGCGCCGAACGCACTGGCCATCGGGACCGTGGCGGCGGTGACCGCCATCACGGCGCCGACCCAGAGGGCCCGGCGGAGCGATCTCTTCATGCGGCGTCTCCCTAAACAGTTAGGAAACTTTCCAGATTGTTGGTGAGACGCTACTCACGCCGTCATCCATTCGTCAAGATGTCGATGTATCGATTTGCCTTGGGAGCGCGACCAGCCCTCCGGGCGCTCCCCCGGGCGACGGCCCGGCGACGCCACGTAGCCTCCACCCATGACTGTCTTCGACACCCGGATCGACGCCCTGGCCGGAGGCCCGGCCGACCTCGCGCGGTACCGCGGACGCGCGCTGCTGGTGGTCAACGTCGCCTCGCGCTGCGGCCTCACCCCGCAGTACGCCGGCCTCCAGGCGCTGCACGACGAGTACGCCGACCGCGGCCTGGTGGTGCTCGGCGTGCCCTGCAACCAGTTCGCCGGCCAGGAGCCGGGCACCGCCGCCGAGATCAGCGACTTCTGCCAGGTCAACTACGGGGTCACCTTCCCGCTGACCGAGAAGGTCGACGTGAACGGCCCCGGCCGCCACCCGCTCTACGCGGCGCTGGTCGGCACGGCCGACGCGGAGGGCCACGCCGGCGACGTGCGGTGGAACTTCGAGAAGTTCCTCGTCGCCCCGGACGGCACGGTGGCGGCCCGGTTCGCGCCCACCGTCGAGCCCGGCTCGGCCGACCTGCGCGCCGCGATCGAGAAGGTGCTGCCCCCGGCCGCCTGAGGCACCCGCCTCGACCGTGCCGCTGTGTGCCGAACGGACTACGATCGGCGACACCTGGTCCGAGTGGAGGGGGCGGGATGTTCTTCGCGGTGCAGCCGGCACTCACACCGGGCCAGGTCCCGCCCGAGCACCACGTCAGCATCCAGCGTCCGCTCGACGCCGGTCGGGTGGTGCTCGACGCCGCCGTGCCCGACGACGTGCTGCGCGACCACGGCCGCCTGCGGCACCTCCCGCCGGCTCCCGGGCACCTCGACGGCGCGGGGCGGGACCGCTTCACGCTGGAGCACCTGCGCGGCCGGTTCGAGGACGCGACGTCCTACATCCGGATGTCGCCCGAGGACCTGCCGCCGTTCGCCCGGGAGCTCCTCGCGACGGCCGGGCCGGTGGTGCTCGTCTGGACCGACCCGACGACCGGCGAACGCGTCGAGCGGGTGGTGGTGGCGGTCCGGCGCGACGGCGATCCGGGCGGCCGGAGCCGGCGCATCCCGCCCGGGCCCCGCCGGCCGTGAGCCTCGCGCCTCAACCCCCGACGACGGCGGCCCCGGTCGGACTGGCCAGCGCGGCCCGGATCGGGGCGAGCGCGGCGGCGAACTCGTCGAGCTCCCCCGCCTCCTCCCAGAGCTCGGCCAGCTCGGACCCGTCGGCGAGCACCCGGTCCAGCGCCCGCAGGGCCAGCACCGGCAGCTCCGCGGTGAGCGTCAGCCGCCCGCCGGCGGTGAGGAAGTCCGGCGCGTACGCCGAGTCGACCGGCGGGCCGCCGGGAAGGTGCGCGGCGACCACCGCCGACGCCGCGACCGCCTTGGCGCCGGGCCACGAGCCCAGGAAGTCGCCCTCCCGCACCGCCTCGCGCAGCGCCAGCTCGACCAGTCCGGGCCGCCGCTCCGGCGACGCCTCGTCGAGGTCGGCACACCAGTCCGCCGCAGCGTCGTTGTCGAATGGTCCCGCCGCCCACGTGCCCATCGCACTCCCCGTTCCGTTGTCGCGAGTGGAGGCAGGCTAGCCGCCGGGGCCGACATCGTTCCCGCAGCGACGGCGTTGCGGGCCGCCCGACGGGCGTTGTCCCGAAGCCCGCCCCCAGCCCTCGGGCCGGCAGTACGTTGGGCGGGCGGCGCAGGCCGTCACCGCCACTGCGCGCGGCGGGGACACCGACTGGTCCGACGCCGCGCGGGCCGCCCCGCCGGGCCGGCGACCCCACACCGGCCCGGCGCTCGTCGGCGGGCCGGCCGGTCGGCCCGCCAGGCACCAGACACCAGACACGAGACGGAATTGTCGACCACACCGGTGGGGAATACCGTCGCCGCGAACGAGGTTGGGGACCGACATGACAACTGTGGGACTGATCGGCAGTGGACACATCGGCGGCACGGTGGCGCGGCTGGCGGTGGCCGCCGGCTACGACGTGGTGCTGAGCAACTCGCGCGGCCCGGAGACCCTGAAGGATCTCGTCGAGGAACTGGGCCCGCGCGCCCGGGCGGCCACGGTCAGCGAGGCCGCGGAGGCCGGCGACCTGGTGGTCGTCACCATCCCGCTGAAGGCGTACCGGGACGTGCCGGTCGAGCCGCTGGCCGACAAGCTCGTGCTGGACACCAACAACTACTACCCGGAGCGGGACGGCCGGTTCCCCGAGCTCGACTCGGGCTCCACCACCAGCAGCGAACTGCTCCAGCGGCACCTGCCGCAGTCGCGCGTGGTCAAGGTGTTCAACAACATCTTCTTCAAGCACCTGCACGCGTTGGCCCGGCCGACCGGCGCCGACGACCGCAGCGCGCTGCCCATCGCCGGCGACGACGCGGGCGCGAAGGCGGAGGCCACCGCCTTCCTCGACCGGATCGGCTACGACGCCGTGGACGCCGGCACCCTCGCCGAGAGCTGGCGCTACCAGCCGGACACCCCCGCCTACGGGACCATCTACTCGGCCGACCCGGCGGACTGGGAGCGCGAGGCGCCGGCCGACGCCGCCAGGGTGCGGGCCGCCCTGACCGAGGCCACCCGCTGAGCGATCGCCCCTCCGGCCGGCTCCGCCGCACGTCCCTGGCCTGACGCGCCGCGGGTGTAGCCGACGGGCCGGCCGGGCCGGATCAGAGCGGGCGGCGGCCGGCGAAGCCGCACTCCACCCGGTGGTACCAGCGCACGTCGGTGTCCCCCTCCAGCCAGCACCAGAGCACCGGCCGGCCGTCGCGCTCGCCGGGGAAGTCGAGCAGGACCGGCGCGATCCCCTTGACCTGGATGTCGTGGGAGTGCAGCTCCTCGACGAGGGCGTGCAGCCGCGCCTCCAGCCCCTTGACCTCGGCGAGCCCGCCGAGCGGGCTGGCACCCCGGTCGGCCAGGTCGACGCGCAGCTCGGCCAGGTCGGCCCGCAGCCGGATCAGCTCGTCGACGCGCGGGCGCAGGGTGGCGATCAGGTGGCGGGCCTGGGCGAGGGTGAACACCGGGCCAGTATGGAGCACCGCCCGACCGGTGGGACCGCAGCACGCGCCGCCGGGGCGGCAGGTCCGACAGCGCCGCCGGCCGGACCCGTTCACCCCCGCTTTGTAGCTAACCTTCCTTGACGGGGCATCAACGTGTAGCTAAGTTTCGACCAAACCGACGGGAGGGTCGACATGGAGCGAAGGAAGTTCCTGGCCGGAGCGGGTGCGGTGACCGCGGGCGCGGTCGCGGCGACGGCACCCGGCGCGGCTGGTCACGCCGCGCCCGGCATCCGCCACGTGGAGACCGGGCTAGACGTGCTCGTCCGGTCCGACTTCGCCGAACTCGCCGGCCAGCGGGTCGGGGTGATCTCGAACCCCACCGGCGTGGACTCGGCCTACCGGCACCTGGTCGACCTGATGCACGCCTCCGGCACGGTGCGGCTGGCCGCCGCCTTCGGCCCCGAGCACGGCTTCCGCGGCTCGGCGCAGGCCGGCGGCAGCGAGGGCACCGGCATCGACGCCCGCACCGGGATCACCGTCTACGACGCGTACGGCGCCTCGCTGGCCAAGTGGGAGACCATGTTCACCCAGGCCGGCGTCGACACCGTCGTCTTCGACATCCAGGACGTCGGCGCCCGCTTCTACACGTACATCTGGACCATGTACACCTCGATGATGGCCGCGGCCCGCGTCGGCAAGCGGTACGTGGTGCTGGACCGGCCGAACCCGGTCGGCGGCCGGGCCTACGGGCCGATGATGACCGCCGGTTTCACCTCCGGGGTGGGCCTGAAGGAGATCGTCCAGCAGCACGGAATGACCGTCGGCGAGCTGGCCCGGTTCTTCAACGCCGAGTTCCTCCCCGCCGAGGCCGGCCGCCAGGTCGACCTGCACGTCGTGAAGTGCCGGCACTGGAAGCGCGACAAGCTGGCCGCCGACACCGACCTGCCCTGGGTGCTGCCCAGCCCGAACATGCCCACCACGGACACCGCGCTGGTCTATCCCGGCACCGGCCTGTTCGAGGGCGTCGCCTCGCTCACCGAGGGCCGGGGCACCTGCAAGCCGTTCGAGCTGATCGGCGGGCTGGCCGACGACTTCGACTACCACTGGTCCGACCGGCTCAACGCCCGCGAGCTGCCCGGCGTCGAGTTCCGCGAGGCGTACTTCACGCCGACGTCCGCCGGGCAGAAGCCCGCGCTGCTCAACAAGCTCTGCGCCGGGGTCGAGGTCAAGGTCGTCGACCGCGCGAAGTACGACCCGATCCGCACGGCGGTCGCGATGCTGGTGGAGGCGCACAAGTACGAGGCGTTCGCGTGGCGGCGCGACTCGTGGGACACCGTGCGTCCGTACTGGATCGACAAGCTCACCGGGTCGCCGCGGCTGCGCACGATGATCGACGCGGGCGCCGACGTGGACGACGTGGTCGGCGCCTGGGCCGACGAGCTGGCGGCCTTCAACCAGCAGCGCAAGCCCCACCTGCTCTACTAGGAACGTCCGGCCGTCCGTCGCCCGGATCGCGGGCGGCGGACGCCGAACGGAAGCTGCGGATCGGTATCCGCACGCCCACCTCGACTGCGGTCACCTGCCAGTCCACGTCGAGGCCGCCGCGATCCAGGTTTGCCCACGGCAGGTTCCGGCCAGCGCGGGGTCGGCGAGCCCCGACACCCGCTGCAACACCTCGCCGAAGTCCCGAGGAAGCCGGTCGTCGAGGCGGTGTTTACGGCGCCAAGCCGCCCATCGTGGTTGCGCCAGCGCCGCATATCCGTCGAGCGCGCGACTCAGCGGCGCAAGCGTCACCTCGCGGTATTCAGCGACCCGCTGCACCGCCGCCGCCAGGTCGTCGCCGTCGACATCGTGCCGATTCGACAGCAGGTAGACGTCGGCGAAATCGCGCCAACGGGTGTTCGCCTCGCCGCGCTGCAGTGCCGTCACCAATTTCTCCGCGTGCACCATCGGAAGCGGATAGCCGGTGACGATGATTTCCCCGTCGAGCAGACGCGGCAGCTTGACCTGCTGCGGATCGGGCCAGATCGGGTCGCCCACGTTGACGTCGACGTGGAAGGTCAGACGCGCGGCGGCGAGAGTGCCGGCCAGGGTGACGCGGACTCCGGAGTACACGTCGTCGTCTCGGATCGTCTCGGCGCCTGCGCCCGCCGAGTCGAACACGAGACCGTCGTCGAGGTGCAGAGCCGCGATCTGGCGGACGATGCCGAGCACCTGGTCGGTGTCGTTGGAGATCCATCGACCTTGAAGATCCACGTCGCGGGTGGGCCGCCGGGCGGCGTAGGCGGCGAGTAGCACACCGCCCTTGAGGACGAGCTTGTCCGCGTACGGGGACTGAGTCACCCGGGCGAGGAAACCCTCCAGGGCGTAGACCTGGTGCAGCTCATCCGTGGGACGACCCGTGCGGCGGGCGAGGTTCTGCAGGTCGAGATAGGCGCGGCCAGCGACAGTGGAACGGGTCGGGCGTGTCGTCACAGCAGGATCTCCAGCGCCTCTCGAAGGGGGCGCTCGGCCTTGGGGAAGTGCCGAGCCATCGTCAGCAGCGCCGACGGCGATGCGCCGCTCCGCCGCAGCCAGCGCCTCAGCGACGCGTACGCCAGTTCCGGCCCTTCCTGGTGCCGCAGGCGGACGGCATCGAGGATGCTGCGCTCAGGGTTGTAGAGCCCGATCGAGGTCTCCGGATCCAGGCGCAGCTCGGTGCGACCGATCTGGAACGTGGCCGGGTCGAACGAGTGCCAGGCGACCGGCGACGTGGTGGCGGGCCGATGCTGCCCGCGAGGTAGCGCGACGTCGATGCGAGCGGGAATTTCATCAGTAAGACCGTGCCGGGCAAGGGCCGTGACCAGGCATAGTGTGGCTGACGGAGCGCGACTGGCGACTTCGATGAGATCGATGTCCGCCGCCTCGGCATCAGGTCGCCGGTAGAGACCTCTGCCGACACGTTCGACGAGCCCTCGATCGCGCAGCCGGTACAACTGCCACTCCGAAAGGCCGGCTTCGAGGGCTTGGGAATAGGTGAAGGTCGCCGGGAGCCCACGCAGCGGCGTGTTCTCAGCCCCCGACCCGTCCGCCGACTTCACAAGGAAACTCTATACAGGCCGGGGGCACCTGTAGCGGATTTCCTTGCCTGTCTCCCGGCGCGCCGTGCTGCGAACCAACTTCCGAAGGGCCAGCGAGGGTATGGGTGGCGACCTGGGCCGGGCCACCAGGTCGGGCCGCCGCCCACGCCAGCGGCGCAGCGCCGCCGCCGGGACCCGACGGCCGACGACTGTCGGCGGTGCGACTCAGTCGGCCTGGGCGGCCAGTTCGCGGGCGCGGTCGCGGGCCGCCTCCAGGGCGGCGAGCAGCGCCGCGCGTACGCCGTGCTTCTCCAGCTCGCGCACCGCGGAGATGGTGGTGCCGGCCGGCGAGGTGACCGCCTCGCGCAGCTTCACCGGGTGCTCGCCGGAGTCGCGCAGCATCACGGCCGAGCCGATGGCGGTCTGCACGATCAGCTCGTGCGCGACCTGCCGGGGCAGGCCGAGCAGGATGCCGGCGTCGATCATCGCCTCGACCAGCAGGTAGAAGTACGCCGGCCCGGAGCCGGAGAGCGCGGTCACCGCGTCCTGCTGGGACTCGGGCACCCGGACGGTCGAACCCAGCGGCTTGAACATCTCCTCGGCCAACGCCAGGTGGGTGCCGGTGGCATGGGCGCCGGCGGAGATCGCCGTCATCGCCTGGTCGACCAGGGCCGGGGTGTTGGTCATCACCCGCACCACGGGCGTGCCCTCGGGCAGCCGGCGGTTGAAGAAGCTGGTCGGCAGGCCGGCGCAGAGGGAGATGACCAGCTTGTCGGCGGGCACCTTCGGCCCGATCTCGTCCAGCAGCGTCGCCGCGTCCTGCGGCTTGACGGAGACGGCGAGCACCTCCGCCTCGGCCACGGCGGTGAGGTTGTCGACCACCCGGATCCCGTAGCGGGCGGTCAACTCCTCGGCGCGGGCGGGCCGGCGGGCGGTGGCGAGCAGCCGGTCGACCGGCCAGCCCGACCGCAGCAGCCCGGAGAGCATCAGCTCGCCGATCTTGCCGGCCCCGATGACCGCGACCGTGTGCACCGAACCCGCCATCGCCGTCGTACCCCCTCGAAGTGGACCGGCGTCGCGACGGGCCAAAC
>NZ_JBEZEV010000089.1:0-27793 GCF_040649055.1 Micromonospora sp. NPDC049060 | reverse complement strand
CGGTCTTGTACGCGGTCACCGCCATCTCGCCGACGTCCGCCCGGCTCCGTTCGGTCTCCTGCTCCAGCGGACCGATGCGGCTCTGCACCCGCGCCGCGGCGACCACCCCGACGATCGCGGCGAGGCCGAGGAAGATCCCCATCTGGGTCCAGGGCAGCACCAGGTCGGTGATGCCCTCGTCGCGCAGCGCCTCGACCACGGCCGCGCCGAGGCCGGCGCCGACGACCACGCCGAGCAGCGCGCCGAACACCGAGATCACCACCGCCTCCACGGTGATCATCCGCATGGTCTGCGCCCGGCGCAGGCCGATGGCCCGCAGCAGCCCCAGCTCCCGGGTGCGCTCCAGCACCGACAGCGCCAGGGTGTTGATGATGCCGAGCACGGCGATCACGATGGCCAGCGCCAGCAGGATCTGGATCATCATGAGCAGCCCGTCGAGCTGACCGGTCTGCTGCTCGATGAACGCCTCCCGGTCGGCCACCGACACCTCGGGGGAGTCGGCCAGCAGAGCCTCGATCTGAGGCTGCACGTCGGCCACCCGGGTGCCCGGCGCCAGCTGGATGAAGCCTTGGATGGGCTGCGGGATGGCGAAGCCGCTCGCCGCCTCCGCCGGCAGCACCACCGGGTTGGTCAGCTGGGAACTGGCATAGATGCCGGTCACGGTGTACGTGCGCGCCTCGCCCCGGGACGTCTGCACCGGCACCTTCGACCCCACGGAGAGGCCGCGCGCCGTCGCGGTGTCGGAGCTGACCAGCATCCCGTCCGGCGCCAGCCGGTCGATGTCGCCGGCGGTCGGCTCGGCCCCGAAGATCAGCCGCAGCGCGGCGACGTCACTGCTCGCCGCCACCCAGGTGCGCTGGCCGCCGACCATCGCCAGGTCGCCGTACTCGCCGTCGGCCAGGCGCACCCCCGGGATCGCGGCGGCCTTCTCCAGCACCGCCGGGTCGAAGCTCGGCGGCCGGGGGCCGCTCTGCGCCCCGGCGATCACCAGCTCCGCCTTCAGGCTGTCCTGGGCGAGCCCGCCGATGCTGCTCTTCGCGGAGTCCAGGATCACCGTCACGCCGGTGACCAGCGCGATGCCGACCATCAGCGCGGCGGCGGTGATGGCGGTGCGGCGCGGGTTGCGCCCCGAGTTGAGCCGGCCCAGCTTGCCGGGCACCGACCAGGCGAAGAGCGCGCCGAGCAGGCTCACCACCGGCCGGCTGATCAGCGGCGTCAGCAGGGCCACGCCGATGAAGGCGAACAGCACCCCGCCGAGGATGGTGGCGAGGGTGTTGCCCCCGGCGTTGCCGGTGAGCCCCAGCGCCAGCAGCGCGCCGCCCACGGCCGTGACGATCGCGCCGGCCACGGTGACCTTGGTCAGCGGGCGGTCGGGGGTGGCCACGTCCTGCATCGCCGCGATCGGCGGGATCCGCGACGCCCGCAGCGCCGGCAGCAGCGCCGCCACCACGGTGATCACGAGACCGACGGAGAACGCGCCGACCACGGCGGAGAGCGGCACGCCGATCCCGGCCAGGGTCAGCCCGCCGGCGAACGTGCTGAACAGGTACGCCAGCAGCGCGCCGATGCCGATGCCCGCGCCGAGGCCGAGCACCGAGGCGACCAGCCCCACCGCGACGGCCTCCAGCACCACCGAGCCGATGATCTGCCGGCCGCTGGCCCCCACGGCGCGCATCAGCGCCAGTTCGCGGGTGCGCTGCGCCACGATGATCGAGAAGGTGTTGAGGATCAGGAAGGTGCCCACCAGCAGCGCCACCGCGGCGAAGCCGAGCAGGATCCGGTTGAAGAAGGACAGCGCCTCCTTCATGCCGGCCGCCGCGTCCTCGGACAGTTGCGTACCGGTCTTGACCTCGAAGTCGGCGCCCACCGCGGCGGCCACGGCGTCGCGCAGCGCCTCGTCGGACACCCCGTCGGCGGCGGTGACCGAGAGGTTGCTGAAGGTGTCCGGCGCGCCGAGCATCAGCTTCTGCGCGACCGGCGTGGTGAACATGATCTCGTTGGCGCCACCGATGGAGTCCCGGCCGCCGCTGTAGCCGAACACGCCGACGATGGTGAACTCCTGCTTCGGCTGGAGGGTCAGCACGCCGACCCGGTCGCCGACCTTCACCTTGCCGGCCGTCGCCAGCGCCTTGTTGATGACGATCTCGTCGTCGGCCTGCGGGGCCCGTCCCTCGCGAAGCCGCACCAGGTCGCTCTCGCCGGTCCAGTTCTCGCCGAGCTGCGGCGGGCCGAACGAGGCGACCACCTTGCCGTTGCCGCCGATCAGCCGCGCCCCGTCGACGCCGACCACGCCGGTGGCCTCGGCGACGCCGGGCACCGCCCGGACCTTGTCGAGGGTGGCCGCCGGCACCGGCGCAGCCACCACCGGCATGCCCTCCGCCTCGCTGCCGTCGATCTTCGGCTTGGCGGCGACGTTGACGTCCACGCCTTCGTACGCGTCGGCGAAGATCGCGTCGAACGAGCGGCCGAGGGTGTCGGTGAGCACGAACGCGCCGGAGACGAACATGACGCCCAGCACCACGGCCAGGCCGGAGAGGATCAGCCGGACCTTGCGGGCCAGCAGGCTCTTCAGGGTCGCGCGGAACATCAGCGCGCCACCTCGGCGGGGGTGTCCAGCTTCTTCATGGTGTCCAGCACCGTGTCGGCGGTCGGCTCGATCAGCTCGGAGACGATCTGCCCGTCGGCGAGGAAGACCACCCGGTCGGCGTACGCGGCGGCGGTCGGGTCGTGGGTGACCATCACGATGGTCTGCCCGTGCTCGCGCACCGAGTTGCGCAGGAAGTTCAGCACCTCCGCGCCGGCCCGCGAGTCCAGGTTGCCGGTCGGCTCGTCGGCGAAGATCACCTCGGGCCGGGCGACCAGCGCCCGGGCGCACGCCACCCGCTGCTGCTGGCCGCCGGAGAGCTGCGCCGGCCGGTGGTCCAGCCGGTCCCGCAGCCCGACCGTGGCGATCACCGTGTCGTACCAGGCCGGATCCGGCTTGCGTCCGGCGATCGACAGGGGCAGCAGGATGTTCTCCTTCGCCGTCAACGTCGGCAGCAGGTTGAACTGCTGGAAGATGAAGCCGACCTTGTCGCGGCGCAGCTTCGTCAGGCCCGCGTCGCCCAGGCCGGTGACCTTCGTGTCGCCGATCGACACCGTGCCCCGGGTCACCGAGTCCAGGCCCGCGAGGCAGTGCATCAACGTCGACTTGCCCGAGCCCGACGGCCCCATGATCGCCGTGAACCGGCCCCGCTCGAACTCCGCGCTGACCCCCCGCAGCGCGACGACCTGCGCCTCGCCGCTGCCGTACACCTTCCACACGTCGTTCGCCCGGGCCGCGGCCTGCGCCTGCTGGCCTACCGTCGCGGTCACGTCATCTACCTCTTCCGTCTGTCTTCGGTCCGCGCCGCCCCCGCTGGTCCGGCGCGGCAGTCCCATCATCTGTGCTCGCCGGCCCCGATCCCTCCGACTCCGGTCGGAGCCGTGGCGGATTTCGCGCTGCGGGTGCCCCCCAATGCCGACTCAGGGTTGCCCCTGAGTGGGCGGCCGGGCGAGAGCGTTCCGCCGGCCGGGACCGATCCTGCACAGTGACGCCGCGTCAGGGTCAACCGCGCGGCGACGTCTCCGGTCACGGTAGGTGACGGCGGCAACCGCGCCGCGTGCCGTGGCGAATCCCCGGGTACGCGGCCCGTGCCGGCCGGCGACGAGACGCTACGCCCGCGGGCGGACCAGACCCGACTCGTACGCCAGCACCACGGCCTGCACCCGGTCGCGCAGCCCCAGCTTCGTCAGCACGTGCCCGACGTGGGTCTTGATGGTGGTCTCGCTGACCGACAACGCCCGGGCGATCTCGGCGTTGGACAGCCCCCGGGCCACGTGCACGAGCACCTCCCGCTCCCGCTCGGTCAGGGCGCTCAGCGTGCGGGGCGGCGCGGCCGCGGGGTCGGGCAGCGCGTCGGCGAAGCGGTCCAGCAGGCGCCGCAGGATGCGCGGCGCGACGACCGCGTCCCCGGCGGCCACCGTGCGGATCGCCGCCACCAGGTCGTCGGCCGGCACGTCCTTGGCCAGGAAGCCGCTCGCCCCGGCCCGCAGTGCCCCCACCACGTACTCGTCCAGGTCGAAGGTGGTCAGGATCAGCACCCGTACCGGCAGCCGGGCGTCGACGATCGCCCGGGTCGCGGCGACCCCGTCCATCCGCGGCATCCGGATGTCCATCAGCACCACGTCGGGCAGCAGCCGGCGGGACAGCTCCACCGCCTCCAGGCCGTCGGCGGCCTCGGCGACGATGTCCAGGTCGTCCTCCGTGCCCAGCACCATCCGGAAGCCGGTACGCAGCAGTGGCTGGTCGTCGGCGAGCAGGATGCGTACCGGCCGTGCCGGCACCGTCGCGTCGGTCACCTGATTCCGTTACCTTTCAGTGCGCTTCAGTGAGCACACGGCCGGTAGCCCTACCTTGCGGTGGGACGGTCCCGGTCTGATCGGCGGATGCCGTGCCGGGTTGACGCTTCACGGCCGCCTGCCCGCGTATGCGGGTCTTCTGGTCGGCTCCACGTCCTGTCACCGGGCCACTCCCGGCGGTGTCGAACTCGGCCGCGAGAGCGGCCAGGTTCAGTGCGGCGTTGCGGTCCCGATCCATGACCAGGCCGCACGCCTGACAGTGGTATTCGCGCTCGGACAGGGCCAGTTTGGTTTTCGCCGCGCCACAGCCTGAGCAGGTCTTCGAGGACGGATGCCAGCGGTCGGCCACGAGCAGACGGCCGCCGTTCCATTCGGTCTTGTAGGCCAGATGCCGCCGCAGTTCGGCGAACCCGGCGTCGGCGATGTGCCGGGCCAGCCGCCGGTTGCGGAGCATGCCAGCCACGTTGAGGTCTTCCACCACGAGGGTGCCGTACTCGCGGGCGAGTCGGGTGGTGAGCTTGTGCAGGCCGTCGCGGCGCAGGTTCGCCACCCGGGCATGTGCGCGGCCGAGCCGTGCCGCCGCGCGTTCCCAGCGCTTCGACGGGCGTCGCCCGGTTCGCCGGTCCGGGCCGGTCTTACGAGACAGTATCCGCCCCAGAGCCCGCAGCCGGGTCTGGGCGGTGCCTAGGTGGCGCGGGTTGTCGACCAGCTCGCCGGTGGACAGCACCGCCAGGTGCTTGATGCCGACGTCCACACCGACCACGGAGTCCGGCCGGGCCGGTACCCGCTCGGCGCGCTCAACCTCGACCGTAAACGCGACGTACCAGCGGCCACCGTTACGACGCACGGTCGCCGACATGACTCGCGCCGTGCCGTTGTCGAGGCGGCGGGCGAGCTTGCGGGCCGACTCGTGCAGCTTCAACCGGCCCAGCCGCGGCAGCACCACGTGCATCCGGTCCGGCTCGACACGGATCGCACCTGTCGTAAACCGCACGGACGGTGTGGTGCGGCGGCGGGACTTGAAACGCGGGAACCGGACCGACCGTCCTACCCGTTTCCCGCTGCGGGAGTCGGCCCAGTTCTTCAATCCGCGGGCCAGGGCATCCAGGCCGGTATTGAACGCCTCCTTGGACACTTCCGTCCACCACGGCGCCACCTCGGCCTTAGCTGTGTTCCACGCTTTGCGCAGCGCGGCGAGCGACCACGACAGCGACGGCGTCAGCAGTTCGTCCGGCACGCCGTAAGTTCGTTCTGCCGCCCGCTGGTCCATGACCGCTTTGACCCGGGCCAACGCCCAGTTGTGCGCGACGCGGGCCGCGCCGGCGTGCGCGTACACGTCGCGCTCCTGTCCCGGCGTGAGGTCGAGGGCGAACCGGTTCGCCTGGATCGTCTTCACTCGGAGTCCTCGGTGACCGCCTCGACGCCCCGGCGGGCCCGGTTCGCGGCAGCACGCCGCCCGTACAGGCGGGCGCACAGTGACGTGAGAATCTCGGTCACGTCGCCCACGAGGTCGTCGTCAACCTCGGCCGGATCGACCACCAGCAGTCGACGGCCCTGCGCGGACAGCGCGGCCTCGACATACTCGGCGCCGAACCTGGCGAACCGGTCACGGTGCTCTACCACGATGGTCGACACGGCCGGGTCGCGCAGCAGCGCGAGGAACTTCTCGCGGCGGCCATTGAGCGCGGATCCGACCTCGGTCACCACCCGGTCCACGGCGAGGCGCTGACCGGTTGCCCAGGTGGTGACCCGGGCGACCTGCCGGTCCAGGTCCGGCTTCTGGTCTGCCGACGAAACGCGGGCGTACACCACAACCTGCTCTACAGCGGCGGCAACGCTGGTGACCGGTTCCCCAACCATGATCAGGCGGCCGAGCCGGTACGTGGGAACGGGCAGCGTGCCGGATTCGTAGCGCCGACGCGCGGTCGCGTACGAGATCCCGGTAGCCGCTGCCCACTCCTTCAAATTCACACCGCCACTCTAGCAAACCAATGAGCACTAAAGCTGACTAGCAAGTCAGCAGCTTACTACCCCCGTCCCGATCCCCGGTCACGCCGCCGCGTCCCGGGGTTCCACCGGGATCCTCGCCGACACCCGGAAGCCCCCGCCCGGCCGCGCCCCGGTACGCAGGACACCACCGTAGAGGGCGACCCGCTCCCGCATCCCGACGAGGCCGTGCCCGATCCGGTCGCCGTCGGGCCCGGGGCCGCGCCCGGTGTCGGCGATCTCCACGTCGACCGTGTCCCCGTCGAAGCTCAGCAGCACCTGGGCGGTGGCCGCGCCGGCGTGCTTGAGCGCGTTGGTCAGCGCCTCCTGGGTGATCCGGTAGAGGGTCAACGCCACGCCTTCCTCCAGCGTCGCCGGGGTGCCCTCGACCCGCAGGGTCACCGGCAGGCCGGCGTCGCGCACCTGCTCCACCAGCGCCTCGATGCCGGCAAGCCCCGGCTGGGGGGCCAGGTCGGCGGCCGGCTCGGCGTCGGTACGCAGCACGTCCAGCAGCCGACGCATCTCCCGCAGCGTCTCCCGGCTGGTCTGCTCGATGGTGGCGATCGCCCCGTCGGCCGCGCCCGGATCCTTCGGCAGCACGCGGCGGGCCCCCGTGGCCAGCACCCCCATCACGCTGACGTGGTGCGCGACCACGTCGTGCAGCTCGCGGGCGATGCGGCGGCGTTCGTCGGCGACCGCCCGCTCGGCCAGCGAACGCTGGTTCTCCTCGGCGGCCCGGGCCCGCTCCCGCAGCGCCTCGGTGGAGGCCCGGCGGGCGTGCACCGCGCGTCCCACCGAGTACGACACCACGCCCACCAGCAGGTTGTTCAGCACCAGGTAGGCGGGACTGACGTTCGCCAGCAGCTCGTCGGGCGGCGGCGCGAGGGCGCTGGTGGCGGCGACCGGCATCCACAGCACCAGCGCCGCCACGACCGCCGTACGCGGTGGCCCGGCGGCGGCCGCCGTGTAGGTGAGCACCATGAAGGTCATGCCCTGCGTGGTCGGCGCGGGGCCGAGCAGCAGGGGCACCGCCAGCGTCGCCACCGCCAGCGCGACCGCCGCCCACGGCGCCACCCGCCGCCACGCCACCGGGGCGGCGCAGACCACGCTCCAGCCCAGCGCCGCCAGCAGACGCCCCGGCCAGTACTCGCGCGGGGTCAACGCGGTGAGCACCACCTCCGCCACGACGAGCCCGCCGGCGAGCAGCACGTCCACGGCGACGGGGTGCCCGCGCAGCCACTCCCGGGGGCCCGAAGTCATACCCGCGACGCTATCCGCCGTGGCGGCCGATTGATCGTCGCCGGCGGTGAGCCCGGCCTCATCCCTCAGGAGGAGAGCAGCTCGTCCCCGTCGGGGCGGCCGACGCGGGCGTCACGCGTCGCGTGGGCGCCACAGGCCGGCCGTGTGGTGTCGTCCGCCGCATGCCCCAGCCGGGCGGACCGGCCGAATCGGCGGCGGCGTCACCTGGCGCGCATCCGCCGAGCGGCGGCGGACGTCACCGGATGGTGGTGCGCCGCTCAGCCGGTCACTCGTCGGCGCCGGGAGGCGTCGGGCGGGACCGGGCGTCGCGCAGCGGATCCGGCGCCGCCTGCGTCGGGAACGGCGGCGGGGTGCCCCCGAAGGTCGGGCAGAGCGCCTGGTGGCTGCACCAGTCGCAGAGCCGGCTCGGGCGGGGACGGAAATCCTGCTGCGCGGTCGCCTGCTCGATCGCCCGCCACAACGCCACCACGGTGCGCTCGAAGCGCAGCAGCTCGTCGGCGTCCGGGGCGTAGTCGCAGACCTCCGAGTCCTTGAGGTAGAGCAGCCGCAGCACCCGGGGGACCACGCCCCGGGTGCGCCAGAGCACCAGCGCGTAGAACTTGAGCTGGAACAACGCCCGGGCCTCGAACGCCTCGCGCGGCGCGCCGCCGGTCTTGTAGTCGACCACCCGCAACGCCCCGTCGGGCGCCACGTCGAGCCGGTCGACGTAGCCCCGGATCAGCAGTTCCTCGTCGACCACCGCCGAGATCAGGCTCTCCCGCTCGGCCGGCTCCAGCCGGCGCGGGTCCTCCACCGCGAAGTAGCCCTCCAGCAGCCCCGCGGCGGAGCGGAGGAACTCGGTCGCCGCCGGGTCGCCGTCGGCGAACAGCGCCGCCAGCTCCGGCTGCTCGGTGACGAGCCGGTCCCACTGCGGGGCCACCAGGTCGCCGGCGGCCGTCGGCGTGCGCCCGGCGGCCGGCAGGTCGAACAGCCGCTCCAGCACCGCGTGCACGAGCGTGCCCCGGGCCTGCTCGACGGTCGGCCGCTCGGGCAGCCGGTCGATGCTGCGGAACCGGTAGAGCAACGGGCAGGTCTTGAAATCCGCCGCCCGCGACGGCGACAGCGAGGCCCGCACCGTCGCCGGGACCTCGGCCGGGGTCGGGGAATGCTGCGTGGTCACCGGTTCCGCCGTCATGCCCGGAAGGTTAGGGCACCGGTGTGACACCACCGCCGTCGCCGCACCGGTGCATGATCGCGTCGCCGGCCGGTGCACGACCGCCGCGCCGCGCCGGCGTCCGGTCCCGTCGCCACCCCGGCGCATGATCTCCGCCGCGTAGCATCGATCCGATGGAGCAGACGAGGCGACCGCGCCGCCGGCCCGACGCGCGGGGCGGCCTGACCGTGGGCCGGGTGTTCGGGGTGCCGCTGCACCTCAACGGCTCGATGGTGCTGCTCACCCTGCTGGTGACCGTGCTGTACGCCGAGTTCGCCCGCCGCCAGCTCGACCTGTCCCAGCTCGCCGGCTACCTGATCGGCTTCGGCTTCGTGGTCTCCCTGCTCGGCTCGGTGCTCCTGCACGAGCTCGGCCACGCCCTCACCGCCCGCCGCTACGGCATCGGTGTGCGCGGGATCACCCTGGAACTGCTCGGCGGCTACACCGAGATGGACCGCGACGCCCCGACGCCCCGGATCGACCTGCTGGTGTCGCTCGCCGGCCCGGCCGTCTCCGCCGTGCTCGGCGTGCTCGCGGTCGCCGCCACCCTCGCCCTGCCCGACCGCACCCTGGCCAACCAGCTCGCCTTCCAACTGGCCGTGAGCAACGTCATCGTCGCGCTGTTCAACATGTTGCCCGGCCTGCCGCTCGACGGCGGCCGGGCGCTGCGGGCGGCGGTCTGGGCGGTGACCCGCGACCGGCACCGCGGCACCGAGGTCGCCGGCTGGGTGGGACGCGTCGTCGCCGTCGGCACCGCCGCGCTGGTCGCCCTGCTCACCCTCACCCGCAACCTGGCGCCGCTGGCGCTGCCGCTGATGCTGCTCGTCGCGTTCACCCTGTGGCGCGGCGCCGGGCAGTCGATCCGGATGGCCCGGATCAGCCGCCGCTTCCCGCTGATCGACCTGGCCCGGCTGGCCCGGCCCGTGCTCGCCGTGCCCACCGGCACGCCGCTGGCCGAGGCGCAGCGCCGGCGCGCCGACGGGAGCACCCCGGGCGCCGCCCTCGTGGTCACCGACACCGCCGGCCGGCCGGTCGCCCTGGTCGACCCGGCGGCGGCGGACGCCGTACCCGCGGAACGCCGCCCCTGGCTGGCCGTCGACGCGGTCGCCCGATCCCTGCCCGACCTGCCCGCGATGCCGGTGGGACTCGACGGGGAACGCGTGATGGAGACCGTGCAGACCCACCCGGGCGCGCAGTACGTGGTGACCTCAGGCGAAGATGTCGTGGGCATTCTGCACATCGCGGATCTGGCTCAGCTCCTCGAACCTCAACGGAAGATGAACACGTGACCGCAACTCCCCCCGCCGCCCCGGCAGACCCGGGCATCCCGGTGTCGGCCGACACCCCGGCGCTGCCCCCCGTGCACCGCGGCCCGTTCCGGATCGGCGACCGGGTGCAGCTGACCGACCCCAAGGGGCGGATGCACACGGTCACCCTGGAGCCGGGCAAGGCGTTCCACACCCACCGCGGCATCCTGGAGCACGACGCGCTCATCGGCCTGCCCGACGGCAGCGTGGTCACCACCACCGGCGGCGGCACCGCGTTCCTGGCCCTGCGACCGCTGCTGTCGGACTACGTGCTCTCGATGCCGCGCGGCGCCCAGGTGATCTACCCGAAGGACTCCGCCCAGATCGTCGCCATGGGCGACATCTTCCCCGGCGCCAAGGTCCTGGAGGCCGGCGCCGGCTCCGGCGCGCTGTCCTGCTCCCTGCTGCGCGCGGTCGGCACCGGGGGCGAGCTGCACTCGTTCGAGGTGCGCGACGACTTCGCCCAGATCGCCCGGCGCAACGTCGAGGCGTTCTTCAACGGGCCGCACCCGGCGTGGCACCTGCACGTCGGCGACGTCGCCGGGTGCGCCGAGACCGGCTTCGACCGGATCATCCTCGACATGCTCACCCCGTGGGAGACCCTCGACATGGTCGAGCGGGCGCTGGTGCCCGGTGGCGTGTTCATCGGCTACGTCGCCACCACCCCGCAGCTGTCCGAGCTGGTCGAGGCGCTGCGTGAGCGCGGCGGCTGGACCGAGCCGCGGGCCTGGGAGTCGCTGGTGCGCGACTGGCACGCCGAGGGGCTGGCCGTGCGACCGGACCACCGCATGATCGCGCACACCGCGTTCCTCGTCTCCGCGCGTAAGCTCGCCCCCGGCGTCACCGCACCGCCGCGGCGCCGCAAGCCCAGCAAGGGCGCCGAGGCGTACGCCGAACGCCGCCAGGCGCTGCGCGAGGCCGAGGCCGCCAGGCAGGCGGCGGCTGCCTCGGCGCAGCAGGCGGCCGAGGACACGGAACGACCGTGACGGCGCAGCGGGGCGACGAGGAGTGAACGGACGGATCCCGCCCGTCGGCGCGTGCCGGCGGGCCGGGCACGGGGAGGTGGCATGAGCCGGCCCGGCTTCGGCGGGGGTGACCTGCCGGCGGTGTTTCCGGACTGGTCGCCCTACCAGGACCTCGAATCGGCGGCCCGGGCGTACCTGCGCGACCCCGACGTCGCGCTCGAGGCGCTCGGTGGGGTGCTGCGCGGCGCTTCGGTGCTCGGCTTCACCCTGGAACGCTTCGTCAACGAGGTCAACGGGGTGTGGCAGGAGGTCGTGGTCTGCGACGGCAGCCGCCTCGTCCTCTGGCACGGCGAGGACGTGCCGCCGGAGGACGGGCCGCCCGGCTCGATGACCTCGTCGTTGCGGGTGGTGCCGGTCTCCACGGTGACCGAGGTCGGTTGCCGGCGCCGGCTCACCCGTGCCGAGGACGGCGGGATCCGGGTCGACAGCATCGACGTCTACCTGCTGCTCACCTCGCTGGACGAGGCGCCGCCCAGCGACGAGGCGGTGGGCGCGCCCCGGCACGACGCGCTGCGCTTCGGCAAGACCCTCGACGACGGCGGCGCCGGACAGATCGCCCGCCTGGAGGAGTTCGCCCGCCTGGTCGCCTCGGTGGTCGGCCGCCCGATGCTCTGAGCCGTACGCCCGGGTGGCCCGCGCAGGCGGGGTCCCCGGACGTCTCGATCCTCCCGCGCCACGGCGCGGGAGGGCCGGGCCGTCAGTCCTCCTCGGCCTCCGGGCCGGCCACCTCGACGCCGTCGCTGCCGCGCACCACGTGGATGCACTCGCCCGGGCACTCCTTCGCCGAGTCGATCACCTCGAGGCGCAGGTGCTCCGGTACGCCGACCCGGCTGCCCGGCGCCATCCGCAGCTCGCCGTCGGGGCCCTTGACGTACGCCAGCCCGTCGACGTCGAACTCGAAGACCTCGGGCGCGTACTGCACGCAGAGCCCGTCGCCCGTGCAGAGATCCTGGTCAACCCAGACCTGCAACTCGTCCGTCACGACCTGCGCCACGGCGCACCCCCCATGTTCTCCCGTCCCACGCCCCGACGGTACCCGAACGCCCGTACCGGCCCCCCGGGCCACCCTTCGCGATCAAGGTTCGGTGACGAGCGCGTTGCGTGGGACCGAATCGGCCTCATAGCGGCTAGTGTTAGGGCAGAACGTTCAAGCCCCCCGGGGAGGTGGGACGTGGCACGCAGCGACGACGCGGACTCGCGCGCCGCACGGTGGGAGAAGGAGGCCCACGATCTCTCCACGCAGGTCGCGTTCCTTCAAGAGGAACTCGCTCTGGTGCGGCGCAAGTTGACCGAAAGCCCCCGACACGTCCGGCAGCTCGAAGAGCGGCTGGCGGCCACCCAGGCACAGTTGGCGCGGCTGACCGAGAACAACGACCGGCTCGTGAGCACCCTCAAGGAGGCTCGCGCGCAGATCGTGACGCTCAAGGAGGAGATCGACCGCCTCGCGCAACCGCCGAGTGGTTACGGCGTCTTCCTTGCGCGGCACGACGACGGCACGGTGGACGTCTTCACCGGCGGACGCAAGCTCCGTGTCGCCGTCTCGCCCTCGCTGGACGTCGCCGAGCTGCGGCGCGGCCAGGAGGTCCTGCTCAACGACGCACTCAACATCGTCGACGCGTTCGGTTTCGAGCGGGTCGGCGAGGTGGCGATGCTCAAGGAGATCCTCGCGGGTCCCGACGGCAGCCCGGGCGACCGGGCCCTGGTGGTCTCGCACTCCGACGAGGAGCGCATCGTGCACCTCGCCGACACCCTGATCGGTTCGCCGATCCGGGCCGGCGACTCGCTCATGATCGAGCCCCGCTCGGCGTACGCGTACGAGCGGATCCCGAAGAGCGAGGTCGAGGAACTGGTCCTGGAGGAGGTGCCCGACGTCGACTACACCGACATCGGTGGCCTCCACTCGCAGATCGAGCAGATCCGCGACGCGGTGGAACTGCCCTTCCTGCACGCCGACCTGTTCCGCGAGCACCAGCTCCGCCCGCCGAAGGGCATCCTGCTCTACGGCCCGCCCGGCTGCGGCAAGACGCTGATCGCCAAGGCGGTGGCCAACTCGCTCGCGAAGAAGATCGCCGAGCGGGAGGGCAAGGAGAAGCACACCAGCTTCTTCCTCAACATCAAGGGCCCGGAGCTGCTCAACAAGTACGTCGGCGAGACCGAGCGGCACATCCGGCTGATCTTCCAGCGGGCCCGCGAGAAGGCCGGCGAGGGCACCCCGGTGATCGTGTTCTTCGACGAGATGGACTCGATCTTCCGGACCCGTGGCTCCGGCGTCTCCTCCGACGTGGAGAACACAATCGTCCCGCAGCTGCTCAGCGAGATCGACGGCGTGGAGGGGCTGGAGAACGTCATCGTCATCGGCGCCTCCAACCGGGAGGACATGATCGACCCGGCGATCCTCCGGCCGGGCCGACTCGACGTCAAGATCAAGATCGAGCGGCCGGACGCCGAGGCGGCCAAGGACATCTTCTCCAAGTACATCCTCTCCGGGCTGCCGCTGCACCCGGACGACCTGGCCGAGCACGGCGGCGACCCCCAGGCCACCGTCGCGGCGATGATCGACGCGGTCGTGCTGCGGATGTACTCGGAGACCGAGGAGAACCGCTTCCTCGAGGTCACCTACGCCAACGGCGACAAGGAAGTCCTCTACTTCAAGGACTTCAACTCCGGCGCGATGATCCAGAACATCGTCGACCGGGGCAAGAAGATGGCCATCAAGGAGTTCCTCACCTCCGGACGCAAGGGCCTGCGCCTGCAGCACCTCCTCGACGCCTGCGTCGACGAGTTCCGGGAGAACGAGGACCTGCCCAACACCACCAACCCCGACGACTGGGCCCGGATCTCCGGCAAGAAGGGCGAGCGGATCGTCTACATCCGCACGCTCGTCTCCGGCGGCAAGGGCGCGGAGGCCGGCCGGTCCATCGAGACCGCCAGCAACACCGGCCAGTACCTCTGACGGACACCCGCACGGGGCCCGTGGCGCGACGCGTCACGGGCCCCGTCCCGTCCGTGCCCGCCTCTCGGCCCCCGCCGCCCCGGTCCGCCGCGCCCCCATCCGCCGCGCGGCCGACTACGCTCGACGTGACGGGGGACCGGGTCGGGCGAGCGAAGCGGGTAGGTCGATGAGCGTAAGACGGATCATGGGCACCGAGGTCGAGTACGGCATCTCCGTTCCCGGCCAGGCCGGGGCCAACCCCATGGTCACCTCCTCCCAGGTGGTCAACGCCTACGGGGCGCGCCCGGAACTCAACCGGGGCGGCCGCGCCCGCTGGGACTACGAGGAGGAGTCGCCGCTGCGGGACGCGCGCGGCTTCACCTACTCCGGTGCCGCGTACGACCCGGCCGAGGCGCTCGCCGACGAGGACCTCGGGCTGGCCAACGTGATACTCACCAACGGCGCACGGCTCTACGTCGACCACGCCCACCCGGAATACTCCACACCAGAGGTGACCAACCCGCTGGACGTGGTGCGCTGGGACAAGGCGGGGGAGCGGGTGATGGCCGAGGCGGCCCGCCGCGCCGCCACCATCCCCGGCACCCAGCCGATCCACCTCTACAAGAACAACACCGACAACAAGGGCGCCAGCTACGGCTCGCACGAGAACTACCTGATGCGCCGGCAGACGCCGTTCGCCGACATCGTCGCGTACCTGACGCCGTTCTTCGTGACCCGGCAGATCGTCTGCGGCGCCGGCCGGGTCGGCATCGGCCAGGACGGCGGCCAGAGCGGCTTCCAGATCTCCCAACGTGCGGACTTCTTCGAGGTCGAGGTCGGGCTGGAGACCACCCTCAAGCGGCCGATCATCAACACCCGCGACGAGCCGCACGCCGACGCCGACAAGTACCGCCGGCTGCACGTCATCATCGGCGACGCGAACCTGTCGGAGATCTCCACCTACCTCAAGGTCGGCACCACGGCGCTGATCCTCACGATGATCGAGGAGAAGGCGCTCGGCCCCGACCTCGGCATCGCCGACCCGGTCAGCGAGCTGCGTGCCGTCAGCCACGACCCGTCCCTGACGCACCGGATGCGGCTGCGCGACGGGCGGCGGCTGACGGCCCTGGACCTCCAGTGGGCCTACTACGAGCGGGTCCGGTCCTTCGTGGACGACCGCTACGGCACCGACGCCGACGAGCAGACCCTCGACGTGCTCGCCCGCTGGGAGCGCGTGCTGGACAGGCTGGGCCGTGACGTCATGCTCTGCGCCGACGAGCTGGACTGGGTGGCCAAGCTGCGGCTGCTGGAGGGCTACCGGGAGCGCGAGCAGCTCGGCTGGGGCTCGCACAAGTTGCAACTGGTCGACCTCCAGTACTCCGACGTCCGCCCGGAGAAGGGCCTCTACCACCGGCTGGTCTCCCGGGGCGCGATGAAGACGCTGCTCGACGACGAGCAGACGCGTACGGCGATGACCGAACCGCCGGAGGACACCCGGGCCTACTTCCGCGGCCGCTGCCTGGCCCAGTACGCCTCCGAGGTCGTCGCGGCCAGCTGGGACTCGGTCATCTTCGACGTCGGCCGGGAGTCGCTGGTGCGGGTGCCGATGATGGAGCCGGAGCGCGGCACCCGCAAGCACGTGGGGGCGCTCTTCGACCGCTGTGCGAGCGCCAAGGACCTGCTGGAGACCCTCACCGGCGGCTGACCGGGTCGACGATTGCCCGTCGGGTGCCGAACGCGGCGCGCGGCGGGCTTTTCGTCGCCTCCGCGAGGTAAGTTGATCGCAGGGCGATCGTGGAGGAGGCAGCAATGGCCACTCGTGACAGCGGCGGGCAGTCGCAGTCGGGCAAGTCGCGTCAGGGCGAGGAGATCGAGGACGTCACCACGGAGGCGAACCCGGAAGTCGCCGAGCGGCACGCCGAGATCACCGAGGACGTCGACGACCTGCTCGACGAGATCGACTCCGTCCTCGAGGAGAACGCCGAGGAGTTCGTGCGCGGATACGTCCAGAAAGGGGGGGAGTGATACTATATGCCCGATTTGCCTCAAGCGTCGGGCAAAGTATGCCCCCAGTGTGATCGATTACTGCCCGCCGCCGAGTTCCACCGCAACCGGCGACGGGCGGACGGGCTCGCCTACTACTGCAAGTCGTGTGCGGCGGCTCGCTCGACGGCGAGCCGCCGCAGGCGTGGCATCGGGCCGCAGAAGCGGTCGGCCACCCCTGTTGGCGAAGGGCTCAAGTGGTGCCCGGACTGCGACCAGGTCAAGCCGGTTGACGAGTTCCCACGCACCACCAAGAGCAGCGGTCGGCACAGCTACTGCAAGCCCTGCCACAACGCGCGTGGCAGGGAGACCGTTCAGCGCCTGTACGGCGGCACGCGCGAATACCACCTGCGGCGGCGCTACGGCATCGGCGAGAAGGAGTTCCAGGAGCTCCTGGCCGAGCAGGGCGGGGTGTGCGCGATCTGTGGCACAGCGGATCCCCAACATCTCGACCACGATCATCGCACCGGGTGGGTGCGCGGGATATTGTGCTTCAACTGCAACGGTGGCCTTGGCCAGTTCCGTGACGATCGGTCGCGGCTGGCCGGGGCGATCACATATCTGAGAGGAACCACGTGGCAGCGGGTTTTGATCCATCCGGGCGTCTACCAGATGTGTTCACCAACGCGGGGACGTCCTCCTTCACCTCGTTCCTGAGCAAGGTGGCCCCCGAGATGTTGCCCGGCCGCCGGCCGCTGCCGCCGGGTATGGCCGCCGACATGGCGCCGCACGCGACCACCATCGTGGCCATCTCGGCCGCCGGCGGTGTCGTGATGGCCGGCGACCGGCGGGCCACCATGGGCAACCTGATCGCCCAGCGCGACATCGAGAAGGTCCATCCGGCCGACGCGTACTCCCTCGTCGGCATCGCCGGCACGGCGGGGATCGGCATCGAGCTGATGCGACTGTTCCAGGTGGAGCTGGAGCACTACGAGAAGATCGAGGGCGCGATGCTCTCGCTCGACGGCAAGGCCAACCGGCTCGCCTCCATGATCCGTGGCAACCTGGGCGCCGCGATGCAGGGTCTCGCGGTGATCCCGCTCTTCGCCGGCTACGACCTGGCCGCGAAGGACCCGGCGCGGGCCGGCCGCATCTTCAGCTTCGACGTCACCGGCGGCCCCTACGAGGAGACCGGCTACGACGCGATCGGCTCCGGCTCGCTCTTCGCCCGGTCGGCGCTGAAGAAGCGCTTCCAGCCGGGGCTCTCCATCGACGAGGCGGTCCGGCTCGCGGTCGAGGCGCTCTACGACGCGGCCGACGACGACACCGCGACCGGCGGCCCGGACCTGATCCGGCGGATCTACCCGGTGGTGATGACGGCGACGGCGGAGGGCACCCACCGGCTCACCGACGAGGAGATGTCGGCGATCGCCGAGAGCGTGGTCTCCGGCCGGATGGAGAACCCGGGCGGTTGATCCGCTCCCGCCCGTACCAGTCAGCAGCCGTCAGCACAGCGCCCTAAGGAGAACCGCCGCCGTGGCCATGCAGTTCTACGCCTCGCCCGAGCAGATCATGCGCGACCGCTCCGAGCTGGCCCGCAAGGGCATCGCCCGGGGCCGCAGCGCGGTGGTCCTGAGCTACGAGGGCGGGGTGCTCTTCGTCGCCGAGAACCTCTCCAGCGCCCTGCACAAGGTCAGTGAGATCTACGACCGGATCGGCTTCGCCGCCGTCGGCCGCTACAACGAGTTCGAGAACCTGCGCCGCGCGGGCGTTCGGATGGCCGACCTGAACGGCCTCAGCTACGACCGGCGTGACGTCACCGGCCGGGCCCTGGCGAACGCCTTCGCGCAGACCCTGGGTGCCATCTTCACCGAGCAGTCGAAGCCGTTCGAGGTGGAGATCTGCGTGGCCGAGGTCGGCACCACCGCCGAGGACGACGAGCTCTACCGGCTCACCTACGACGGATCCGTCAACGACGAGCCGGGCCGGATGGCGATGGGTGGGCAGGCCGAGGCCATCACCGGCGTGCTGAAGTCCCACCACCGTCCGGACATGTCGCTGGGCGAGGCGGTCAAGGTCGCGGTGCAGGCCCTGAGCAGCGTCGGGGGAGAGGGCGGCGCCGCCCGGACCATCGCCGCCAACCAGTTGGAGGTGGCGGTCCTGGACCGCCGCCGGGTGGGGCGGACGTTCCGCCGGATCACCGGGGCCGCGCTGACCGCGCTGCTCGACGGCGACAAGGCCGAGGAGCCGGTGTCGGCCCGCCCGGAGACGCCGACCTCGCCGACCGAGGAGGCGAAGAAGCCCACCACGTCGGCCGGCTCGGCGGACCTGGAGGGCCGGGACACCCCCGAGGCGTAGCAAGGCACGTCCCGGCTGGGCCGTCGGGCGTGGACACGCCCGACCGCCCAGCTCGGGGCCCGGTGTGGCGCGCGGGTCGAATGCGGCCCGCGCGCCGTCGTGCGACCCGACCGCGCCCGCCGCCCGCTGTTCCCGGCCGTCTCACGGGTCGCCCGCCGTTCCCGCGCGTTCCAAGGGGCACCCGCCGTGTCCGGCCGGCTCAGGGGCCTTCCGGCACCGCCGTACGGGACCCGGCCGCCCGTCGCGGGTTCGTGGCGCGGAGCGTCCAACTGGGACGCCCCGGTCGGAAGGTCGGCGTCGCACCGCACCCGCCCGGCGGGCGTACGGACGAATGGTCGTGGCCGCCGCGCGCTCGCCGGGGCCGGCGCTGCGGTGCCCGGGACCGACCGTCACCGATCCCGTGTGAGACCGGCACGGTGTGCGCTGCCCATCTGGGGCCTCGGGCGGCTAATGTCTCATCATGGAGCGGCGAATCTTCGGCCTCGAGACCGAGTACGGCGTCACCTGCACCTACCGCGGGCAGCGGCGGCTGTCCCCTGACGAGGTCGCCCGGTACCTCTTCCGCCGTGTGGTGTCGTGGGGCCGGTCGAGCAACGTTTTCCTGCGCAACGGCGCCCGGCTCTACCTGGACGTCGGCTCGCACCCGGAGTACGCCACCCCGGAGTGCGACTCGGTGGTGGACCTGGTCGCGCACGACCGGGCCGGCGAGCGGATCCTGGAGGGTCTGCTCGTCGACGCGGAGAAGCGGCTGCACGACGAGGGCATCGCGGGCGAGATCTACCTGTTCAAGAACAACACCGACTCGGCCGGCAACTCGTACGGCTGCCACGAGAACTACCTGGTGTCGCGGCACGGGGAGTTCGGCCGGCTGGCCGACGTGCTGATCCCGTTCCTGGTCACCCGGCAGTTGATCTGCGGGGCGGGCAAGGTGCTGCAGACGCCGCGTGGGGCGGTCTACTGCCTCTCGCAGCGGGCCGAGCACATCTGGGAGGGCGTCTCGTCGGCGACGACCCGGAGCCGGCCCATCATCAACACCCGCGACGAGCCGCACGCGGACGCGGAGCGCTACCGGCGGCTGCACGTCATCGTCGGCGACTCCAACATGAACGAGGTCACCACGCTGCTGAAGGTCGGCACCGCCGACATCGTGCTGCGCATGATCGAGGCCGGGGTGGTGATGCGCGACCTGACGCTGGAGAACCCGATCCGGGCGATCCGCGAGGTGTCGCACGACATCACCGGCCGCCGCAAGGTGCGGCTCTCCTCCGGCAAGGAGGTCAGCGCGCTGGAGATCCAGCAGGAATACCTGGCCAAGGCGACCGAGTTCGTGGAGCGGCGCGGCGGCGACCAGACCGCCAAGCGGGTGGTGGAGCTGTGGGGCCGGGTGCTGAGCGCGGTGGAGACCGGCGACCTGGAACCGGTGTCGCGGGAGATCGACTGGGTGACCAAGCTGCGGCTCATCGAGCGCTACCAGCGCAAGCACGACCTGCCGCTGTCGCACCCACGGGTGGCCCAGATGGATCTGGCCTACCACGACCTGCGCCGGGGCCGGGGCCTCTACGGGCTGCTGGAGCGGCGCGGCGAGGTGGACCGGGTGGCGACCGATCCGGAGATCTTCGAGGCCAAGGAGACCCCGCCGCAGACGACCCGGGCCCGGCTGCGCGGGGAGTTCATCCGGCACGCCCAGGAGAAGCGGCGCGACTTCACCGTCGACTGGGTGCACCTGAAGCTCAACGACCAGGCGCAGCGCACGGTGCTCTGCAAGGACCCGTTCCGGGCGTACGACGAGCGGGTGGAGCGGCTGATCGCCAGCATGTGACGGCGGCCGGCCGGCCCGGTGCGGTGGCGATCACCGTCCGGGCCGGCCGGGCCGGTAGGCTGACCGCGCCATGACGACTTCCGAACCTCCCGAGCGCGGCCACCAGCGACAGAACTGGGCCGAGCGCCGCCGCGAGAAGATCCGCGCCGAGATCGAGCGCAACCGGCGCGGCGAGTACACGGTGCCCACCTGGGTGCTGGCGCTCGCGCTGGTGCTGATCGTGGGCGCCTGGCTCGCCCTCATCTTCCTGGTCTGACCCGGCCGCGGCGCGGACGGGCGCCACGGGCCGGGTCGGTTTTCACGCTGGACGCCGAACCGGTTCTCCCCGGCGGCCGCGAAGTGGGGCGCCCGGCCGCCGGTCCGACCCGGCACCCTGGCCGGGGCGACGCCGCACTCTGGAAGTTGTGCCGTCCCGGCTGAGCTGGAACCGTCGTGCCCGTTCGGCATTGTCGGTGACGGACCACGCGCGCTGCGTGGTCGCGGCAGGGAGGGTGACCGTATGGCACACATCGACCTCGGCCTCGACGAGCGGGAGCATCCGGGCATCAACGGCCCGCTGCGGTTCCGTCCCGAGACGGCCAAGCCGCTCGGCGAGCTGGCGGAGGCGCTGCTGCGCGCTCCGCATCCCACGCTGACTGCGGGGGAGCGGGAGCTGATCGCGGCGTACGTGTCGGGGCTCAACGACTGCAACTTCTGCTGTGCCTCGCACTCGGCGTTCGCGGCGGCGCAGCTGCCCTCGGGGATGCGGCTGGTGGAGCAGGTCCGTGCCGATCCGGCGGCCGCCGAGGTCAGCGAGAAGCTGCGGGCGTTGCTGGACATCGCCGGTGCCGTGCAGCGTAGTGGCCGGGAGGTGACGGCGGACCTGGTCAAGGTCGCCCGGGGCGCCGGCGCGACGGATCTGGAGATCCACGACACGGTCCTGATCGCGGCGGCGTTCTGCATGTTCAACCGGTACGTGGACGGGCTGGGCACGCTGGCCCCGGAGGATCCGGCCGTGTACGAGATGGCCGCCGAGCGCATCGTGCGGTACGGCTACGGGGCGAGCTGACCGACCACCACCGGGCCCGGCGCCTCCCGCTCGGGTGCGGGCGACCGCCGCACCCGCAGGCGCCGGGGCCCGGTGGTGGCCCTCGGGTCAGTTCAGCAGGCGCGCGGCGTGCCGGCCGGCCGCGGCGGCGGCCAGGAAGTAGGCGTGGTCGGCGTCCAGGCCCCGACCCATGGTGGACAGCGTCACCGGGGTGTCCCGCAGCGCGGCGTCCAGCCCGTCGGTCGGGACCCGGACGACGGTGTGCCGCGCCGTGAGGGGCGCCAGCGCCGCCTCCACCTCGCCGGCCAGCGCCGGGGCCAGTCCGTCGGGCACCACCAGCTCGGCGGGGGCGAGGGCCACCCGTCCGTACGCGGTGAGACTGTGGTGCGACACGCCCCGGTGGCGGGGCCGGGGGTCGGCGTCGGAGATCCGCAGCGATCCGATCGGGCGCCCGCCCAGCGTGGCGACGGCGTTGACGGCCTCCCCGACGGCCACCCCGGAAAAGCCCCACCGGGTGCGGGTGCCCAGGTTGCCCGGTCCCTGGGCGACGATCGCCACGTCGGCGCGCAGCACGTGCCGGGCGGCCAGCAACCCGCTGTGCAGGGTGCTCGCCTCCAGGTCCCCACCGAACGCCTGGCCGACGGTGACCGTGCCGACGAGGTGGTCGCCCAGCGCGGCGAGGGTGCGGGAGAACCAGGCCGGCAGCGCCCCGCCGTCGGTCAGCAGGTACGCGACCCGGGCGGCGGGGGCGTCGGCGTGGATGCCGGCCAGGACGGCCGGCAGCGCGGAGTGCAGGTCGGCGGTGACGACGGGCAGGCCGGCCAGGTCGTCGGCGGCCTCCATGACCTCCCGGTGCGGGGACGCCTCCTCGTCGACACCGAGCAGGATCGGCTGCAGCGGGGTGTAACGGGCCTTGACGAGGTGGCCGGCGTCGCGGCTGTCGAGGGCCTGCGGCGGATCCGGGGGCAGCCGGTCGGGCAGCGCCACGACCAGGGCGTATCCGCCGGTGCCGAGGCCCATCAGCAGCGCGCCGGCGTTGAGCAGCACCCGGTCGCCGGGCTCGGGCCGCCCGACGAGCGCGGGGTAGGCCAGGGCGCGTACGGTGCCGCCGTCGGGCAGCTCGACGTCCAGTTCCACCGCCCCGGTCCACTGCCGCCGCAGCGCCGTCACCGTTCCCGACCGCCATCGCACCATGCCCGGCACGCTAGCGTCGCCGCCCGCGGCAGGCGCGCCCGGGGCGGTGCGGCCGGTCGGCGGTCAGCCGCCAGGGCCGCCGGGTTGCGGGGCGTCGCCGGTGCGGGTGGGGTCGAGGAAGACGTACCGGATCTGTGGGTAACGGGCGGTGAGCCGCCGCTCGGCCTGGTCGGCGGCGTCCTCGATGGTCGCGCCGCTCGCGTCGTCGTCGAAGTCCACCTTCGCGGCGACCAGGACGTCGCTCGGACCGAGCTGCATCGTCAGCAGCGTGTCGATGCGCCGCACGGCGGGCAGGCCGGCCAGTCCCTCGGTGATCTCGCCGCGCAGCCGTTCCGGTACGGAGCGACCGACCAGCAGCGATTTGTTGCTGTGCGCCAGGACGGCGGCCACCACGAGCAGCAGCACGCCGATCAGGACGGAGGCGGCGCCGTCCCAGAACTCGTCGCCGGTGAGCTCGGACAGGGCCACCCCGGCGGCGGCCAGCACCAGCCCGATCAGGGCGGCGCTGTCCTCCAGGAACACCGCCTTCAGTGGGGTGTCGGAGGTCAGGTGCAGGAACCGGCGCGGCGTGGTGCGCCAGCGTCGGGACTCGGCGCGGACCTGGTGCACGGCGCGGGCCAACGAGACCGACTCGATGGCGAACGACACCGCCAGCACCACGTAGGTGACCAGGTACTCGCCGCTGTGCTCGTGCACCAAAATGGTGGTGACGCCGTGGGTGATCGCGAAGCCGGCGCCGGCGACGAACGTGAACAGCGCCGCGAGGAACGCCCAGACGTAGCTCTCCTTGCCGTACCCGAACGGGTGCCGGGCGTCGGCGGGCCGCGCCCCGCGGCGCAACGCGAGGTACAGCAGCACCTCGGTGGTGGTGTCGGCGACGGAGTGCACGGCCTCGGAGAGCATCGCCGCCGACCCGGAGATCACCCCGGCGATGAGCTTGGCCACCGCGATGGCGAGGTTGGCGGCCCCCGCCACCACGACGGTGGCGACGCTCTCGGTCCTGACCTCCGGCTGGGCCACCACGTCACTGTAGGGTCGTCGGTGGCCGACCGTCCGGCGACCGGTGAACCGGCCGGGCGCGACGCCGGGCACGTCCTGCCCGCGTGGGTGCACGGGCGCGGCGGGTGTGCTGCTAGCGTCTACCGCGTGTCGCGGACCCGCACCGAACGCCTGGTCAACCTGGTTATCTGCCTGCTGTCCACGCGGCGGTTCCTGACCGCCGCGCAGATCGCCGCGACCGTGCCCGGCTACGAGCACGATCCGGACGACGCGCGTGACCACGAGGCCTTCCAGCGCAAGTTCGAGCGGGACAAGGCCGAGCTGCGCGAGCTGGGCGTGCCGCTGGAGACCGGGACGGCGAGCGTCTTCGACGCGGAGCCCGGCTACCGGATCGCCCACCGGGAGTACGCGCTGCCCGACATCCCCCTCGAACCGGACGAGGCCGCCGCGGTCGGCATCGCCGCCCGGCTGTGGCAGCACGCCGGCCTGGCCGCCGCCGCCTCCTCCGGGCTGGCGAAGCTGCGCGCCGCCGGCGTCGACGTGGACCCGCAGGCCACGCTGGGTCTGGAGCCGATGGTCACGGTGGACCCGGCGTTCGCGCCGCTCACCGCCGCGGCCCGCGACCGGCGCGAGGTCAGCTTCGACTACCGGGTGCCCGACCGCGACGACTCGACCCGCCGCCGCCTCCAGCCGTGGGGCGTGGTCTGCTGGCGGGGCCGCTGGTACGTGGTCGGGCACGACCTCGACCGCGAGGCGACCCGCTGCTTCCGGCTGTCCCGGGTGGTCGGCACGGTCCGGGCGACCGGCGCTCCCGGGGGTTACGAGCCGCCGGCCGGGGTCGACCTGATCAGCCACGTGGCCCGCTGGTCGGGGCCGGCGGAGCGCACCGGGCGGGCCACCGTGCTGGTCGCCGCCGGACGCGCCGCCGGGCTGCGCCGCTGGTCCGTCGACGTCACCGCCTGCCCGGAGGGCGACCGGCTCGTCCTGCCCTACGCCGACGCGGACGTCCTCGCGGGCCAGCTCGTCGGCTACGGCCCGGACGTGCGGGTGCTCGATCCGCCGGAGGTGCGCGACGCGGTGATCCAGCGGCTCAAGGAGATCGCCGCCCGGCACGACGACCTGGCGGTCGCCGGGGGTATCCGGTGACCCGGCCGGCCGCCCGGGGCGGCTCCCGCGCGTCGGCCGACCGGCTGGCCCGGCTGCTGAACCTGGTGCCCTACCTGCTGGCCCGACCCGGCATCGAGCTCGCCGAGGCGGCCGGGGACCTGGGCGTCACCGAGCGGCAGCTGCGCGAGGATCTGGAGCTGCTGTGGGTCTGCGGGTTGCCCGGTTACGGCCCCGGTGACCTGATCGACATGGCCTTCGACGGCGACCGGGTGACGATCACCTACGACGCCGGCATCGACCGGCCGCTGCGGCTCACCCCGGACGAGGCCCTCGCGTTGGTGGTGGCGCTGCGGATGCTCGCCGAGACGCCCGGGGTGACCAACCGGGAGGCCGTCGAGCGGGCCCTCGCGAAGATCGAGCACGCTGCCGGCGACCTGGTGGCGGCGCCGGTCGAGGTCCGGCTGCCCGCCGACACCCGGCGGGTGGCGGAGCTGCGGACGGCCGTCGAGAGCGGCCGGGCGTTGCGCATCACCTACTACACGGCCGCGCGGGACGAGACCACCGACCGCGTCGTCGACCCGCTGCGGATGCTGATGGTCGGCGGGCGGGCCTACGTGGAGGCGTGGTGCCGCCGGGCGGAGGCGGTGCGGCTGTTCCGGGCCGACCGCATCGACGCCGTCGCCGAGCTGGAGGAGCGGGCGGTCGTGCCGCCCCAGGCCCGCCCGCACGACCTCACCGAGGGCGTGTTCCGCCCGTCGCCGGACCTGCCGCTGATCACCCTGCGGATCGGTCGGGGCGAGCGGTGGCTGACCGAGTACTACCCGTGCGAGCGGGTCGAGGCCGGCGGCGGCGACCAGTGGCTGGTGTCGCTGCGGGTCACCGACCTGGGCTGGGCCCGCCGGTTCGTGCTGGGCCTGGGCCCGGACGTGGCGGTGGTCGCCCCGGTCGAGCTGGCCGAGCAGGTGCGGGCCGCGGCGGTCGCCGCCCTCGACGCGTACGCGTCGCCGGTGCCGGCCGCGCCACCCGTGCCCGTCGGCGGGCCGGACCCGGCGCGGGCGGTCTCCCCGGCCGACCCGGCGGTCACCGCCGGCACGCAGTAGGCTGACCGCCGTGGTGAAGTGGATCGTGCTCGCGGTGGTGCTGTTCGCGCTCGTCGTGTTCGCCCTGGCCCTGCGGCCGGTGCTGGCGCGGCTGCCCCGGCTGCGTCGCGCCGCCGTTGCCCTGCAACGCCGGGCGACCGAGGCGGAGGCGCTGCGGGAGACCGCCGAGACCCTCCAGGCGCGGGCGGAGGCTCTCCAGGGGCAGCTCGACACCACCCAGCGGCGGCTGGCCGTGATCAAGGCGAAACGCGGCGACTGATCGATCGGTGCCCGGTTCCTGCGCGAACCGCTCCGGTTCACGCAGGAACGATCCTGCGGCAGATGGTTGACGGGACGTCCCGCGTTGGTCAAGACTTCACCGGCCGGGACGAACCACCACCACCCGGCGGGTGGCAGCGGCCGTCGACGGACGTACGATGGGCTGCGGTACACCCCTCACGACGACACAGAGCGACTGGAGCTTCCCATGGGTGCCCTCAAGCCGTGGCACATCGCCGTACTCGTGGTCGTGCTGATCCTGCTCTTCGGCGCGAAGCGGCTCCCGGACGCGGCCCGTTCGCTGGGCCGTTCGCTGCGGATCATCAAGGCCGAGACCAAGAGCCTGCACGACGACGACCGCGACCTCGCCGAGAAGGCCGACGCGCAGTCCGGCTACCAGCCGCTCCCGCCGCAGACCGTCCAGGGTCAGCCGTACGCGCCGCCGCCCGCCGGGCAGCAGCCGCACGTCGCCCCGCAGCAGCAGCCGTACGCACCCCCGGTCAACGACCCGGTGCAGCGCGTCCGCGACAACTGACCGAAGGGCCCGAGACCCGTGGCCTTCGCCCTCAAGAAGCGCGGTCCGAGCAACTTCGAGCGGGCCGCCGACGGCTCGATGACGCTCATCGAGCACATCCGCGAGCTGCGCACCCGGTTGTTCCGCGCCTCGCTGGCGATCGCGGTGGGGCTGATCGGTGGCTTCCTGCTCGCGCAGCCGGCGTTCAACCTGCTCAAGCAGCCGTACTGCCGGCTTCCCGGCATGATCGTCGACGGTGAGTGTCAGAACTTCCTGCTGCTCGCGCCGACCGATGGGTTCGTCCTCAAGCTGAAGCTGGCGCTCTGGATCGGGTTGATCATCGGCGCCCCGGTCTGGCTCTACCAGCTCTGGGCGTTCATCGCGCCCGGCCTGCACCGCAACGAGCGCAAGTGGGCGTACGTCTTCGTGGCGATCGCGGCGCCCCTGTTCGCCGCCGGCGCGGTGCTGGCCTTCCTCGTGGTGGACAAGGGCCTGGCCTTCCTGCTGGAGGCCGGCGTCACCGGCACCGACACCCAGCTGGAGGTGACCCGGTACATCTCGTTCGTCACCAGCATGATCCTGCTCTTCGGGGTCGCGTTCGAGTTCCCGCTCACCCTGCTGATGCTCAACTTCACCGGGGTGGTGAGCGCCCGCCGACTGCTCAGCTGGTGGCGGGCCGTGGTCTTCATCTGCTTCGCGTTCGCGGCCATCGCCACCCCCGACCCCGGGCCGTTCGGCATGACGCTGCTGGCGCTCTGCCTGTCGCTGCTCTACTTCGTCGCCGTCGGGGTGGCGTTCCTCAACGACAAGCGCAAGGGACGTGGCAAGGAGGTCTACGCGGGCGTCGGCGACGACGAGGTGTCGCCGCTGGAGTTCGACCCCGAGCCGGTGGAGGCCGGGCAGCGGGTGGACGCCAGCGCGCCGATCGCGGCCCCCGAGCCGGTTGCCGCGCCGGCGCCGATCGAGCGCCGCTACGACGACATGACCTGACCGGCCGGTCGTTCCCCGATCACGAACGGACACAAGCCCTCCCTCGCCGGGGGGCTTGTTCCGTTGCCGCCCGGTGCGTACGGCACCTCGGGCTGGCCCCCTAACGCACGGCGCGTCAGTCGTCAGCACCCAGTCGGCAATCCGTCACGAGGCATCCGCGAGCTGCAATCGGGTAAGCAGATCTTTACGATGTGTCGACGTGTCCGACGAGGGAGGTCGCTGTCCAGTGCGTCGCCCGACGTTTGGTCGTCCACCCGTCCCCGGGCCGGAGGCCGCCTCCCCGCCGCGGCCCAGGGTGCCCGTCGCCCGGCCCGTCGTGCGGCCGGGAGCCGCCGTCCCGGCCGCCGCGCACGGCCGCGCCG
>NZ_JBEZEV010000088.1:0-28873 GCF_040649055.1 Micromonospora sp. NPDC049060 | reverse complement strand
CTCCGGATCGGGGGTGACCAGCTCGGTCCAGGTCAGCGCCCCCGGGACGTCGGCGCTGTTTCGGCAGCGCCCGCCCACGACCCTCCGTACCCCTTTCGAGGCCGCCGTGTTCCGGTTCATCGTCAGACGCCTGCTTCAGCTGATACCCACGCTGTTCGGGCTCTCCCTCCTGCTGTTCATCTGGCTCCGCCGACTGCCCGGCGGTCCCGAGACCGCCATCCTCGGTGAGCGTGGGACGCCCGAGATGCGCGCCCAGATCCGACGCAACATGGGCCTCGACGAGCCGATCCTGGTGCAGTACGGCCGGTTCGTGCGGCGGCTGATCCGCCTCGACCTGGGCACCTCGACCTCCACCAAGCGGACCGTGGTCACCGAGTTCGTCGAACGCTTCCCCGGCACGGTGGAGCTCTCCGTCACGGCGATGCTGATCGCGGTCGGCGTCGGCATCCCGCTGGGCTACCTGGCGGCCCGCCGCCGCGGCCGGATGCTGGACCACCTCTCGGTCGGCGGCTCCCTGATCGGCATCTGCATCCCCGTCTTCTTCCTCGCGTACGTGCTCAAGGCGATCTTCGCGGAGAACCTCGGCTGGTTCCCGGCGAGCGGTCGGCAGGACCCGACGCTCGGGGCGACCCGGATCACCAACTTCTTCGTCCTCGACGGGATCATGACCCGGGAGTGGGACGCCGCCGCCGACGCGCTCTGGCACCTGGTGCTGCCGGCCGTCGCGCTGGCCAGCATCCCGCTGGCGATCATCGTCCGGATCACCCGCGCCAGCGTGCTGGAGGTGCTCAACGAGGACTTCGTACGCACCGCCGAGGCGAAGGGCCTGACCGAGAGCACGGTCCGGCGCCGGCACGTGCTGCGCAACTCCATGCTGCCGGTGGTCACCTCGATCGGCCTGCTCACCGGTGGCCTGCTCTCCGGCGCGGTGCTGACCGAGACCGTCTTCGCCTTCAGCGGCATCGGAGCCTTCATCTACGAGGCGATCAGCCAACGTGACTATCCCGTGCTGATGGGCTTCATCCTGATCATCGCGGTGGTGTACGTGCTGGTGAACCTCCTGGTCGACCTCTCCTACAGCCTGATCGACCCGAGGGTGAGGGTCCGATGACGATCACCGGCGGCACCAAGAAGGAAAAGATCGACCGGCTCGCCGAACTGGCGGCCCGGGAGGACGAGCGCGGCGTCAGCCTCTGGAAGGAGGCGTTCCGCCGGCTGCGGAGCAACCCGGCGGCGATCGTCGGCGCGGTGATCCTGAGCCTGTTCCTGCTGGTCGCCATCCTCGGGCCGTTCTTCGTCCCGTACGCCCCCGACGCCCAGCTCTGGAAGAGCGAGATCCGTCTCGGCGACTTCCCCGGCTTCCGGGGCGAGAACTGGTTCGGCGTCGACCACATCGGTCGCGACGAGTTCAGCCGCATGATCGTCGGCGCCCGGCAGACCCTGCTGGTCGGCGTGGTCTCCACCCTGATCGGCCTCGCGGTCGGCTCGCTGATCGGCGGGATCGCCGGCGCCGCCGCCGGCCTCGGCGGCCGGTGGGGCCGGGCGGTCGACAACGTGCTGATGCGTTTCGTCGACATGCTGCTGGCCATGCCGAGCCTGCTGCTGGCGATCAGCATCGCCGCCCTGCTCGGCGCCGGTCTGACCACGGTCATGATCGCGGTCGGCGTGGTGTCGGTGCCGGTCTTCGCCCGGCTGCTGCGCGGCTCGATGATCTCCCAGGCCAACAGCGACTACGTCCTCGCTGCCGTCTCGCTGGGCGTGAAGAAGCCGAAGATCGCGCTGACCCACGTGGTGCCGAACTCGCTAGCCCCGGTCATCGTGCAGGCCACCCTCACCCTGGCCACCGCGATCATCGAGGCCGCGGCGCTCTCCTTCCTCGGGCTCGGCAACAACGACGCCTCCATCCCCGAGTGGGGTGTGATGCTCGCCGACGCGCAGCAGTACCTCGACTCCGCGCCCCGGCTGGCGATCCTGCCCGCCCTCGCCATCATCGTCACCGCGCTGGGCTTCACCCTGCTCGGCGAGGCGATGCGCGAGGCACTCGACCCGAAGCTGCGGAAGTAGGGCCGGTGAGCGCGAGGAGTGCGCTGGCGAGCCCCGCAGTCGCGAACGAAAGGCGGGCCCGACATGGCTCTGCTTGATGTCGAAGATCTCTCCGTCACCTTCGCCCGGCGTGGTCAGCGCGCCGTGCACGCCGTCGACGGGGTCTCCTTCTCCGTCGACGCGGGCGAGGTGGTCGGCCTGGTCGGCGAGTCCGGCTGCGGCAAGAGCGTCACCTCGCTGGCGATCATGGGCCTGCTGCCGAAGCAGCCGGGCCTGCGCGTCGGCGGCAAGGCGGTCTTCGACGGCACCGATTTGCTCCAGCTCGACGACCGGTCCCGGCGGGACATCCGGGGCCGCGACGTCGCGATGATCTTCCAGGACCCGCTCTCGTCGCTGAACCCGGTGATCCCGATCGGGTTGCAGGTTACCGAGGTGCTCACCCGGCACCGGGGGATGAAGGGCGCGGCGGCGGAGAAGGAGGCGGCGGCGCTGCTCGACCGGGTCGGCATCCCCGACCCGAAGCGGCGGCTGAAGGAGTACCCGCACCAGCTCTCCGGCGGCATGCGCCAGCGCGCCCTGATCGCGATGGCGGTGGCCTGCCAGCCCCGGCTGCTGATCGCCGACGAGCCGACCACGGCGCTGGACGTGACCATCCAGGCGCAGATCCTGGAGCTGCTCAAGGAGCTGGTCCGGGACTCCGGTACCGCCCTGGTGATGATCACGCACGACCTGGGCGTGGTCGCCGGCCTGTGCGACTCCATCAACGTGCTCTACGGCGGCCGGGTGGTGGAGACGGCCCGGCGTCGCCCGCTGTTCCGCGAGCCCCGCCACCCGTACACCGTGGGGCTGCTCGGCTCGGTGCCGCGCCTGGACGCCGGGCGCGGCGAGCGGCTGAACCCGATCCCGGGCTCGGTCCGCGACCTGCTGCCCTGGCCGGACGGCTGCGCCTTCGCGCCGCGCTGCACGCGGCGGGTCGACGAGTGCGTGGGGGAGCCGCCCGCGCTGGTGCACGCCCACGACGGCCGCAGCTACCGTTGCGTCAACCCGGCGCCGGTGCCCGGCACCGTGCCCCGGCCGGCCGCCAGCAGCACTGCGCCTGTGGAGGCGCCGGCCGCCACCAGCACCGCCCCGGCGGAGGCGCCGGCCGCCACCGCCCCGGCGGCGGAGGCGACCGCGGGTCAGGTGCCCGCCCCGCGCGAGGAGGAGAAGCCGTGACCGAGAGCGAATTCCTCGTCGAGGTCCGCGACCTGAAGGTGCACTTCCCGATCCGCACGGGGGTGATCTTCGACCGGACGATCGGCCACGTGAAGGCCGTCGACGGCGTCGACCTCAGCATCCCGCGCGGCAAGACGTACGGCCTGGTCGGCGAGTCCGGCTGCGGCAAGTCGACGCTGGGGCGGGCGCTGCTCCAGCTCACCCCGCCCACCGGCGGCGAGGTCCGGTTCGACGGTGTCGAGCTGACGAAGCTGCCGGCGGGCAAGCTGCGGTCGATGCGCCGCCGCATGCAGATGATCTTCCAGGACCCGATGTCGAGCCTGGACCCCCGGCAGAACGTCGAGTCGATCCTCACCGAGGGCCTGCAGGCCCACGGCATCGGCGGCAACCGGGACGAGCGGCGCCGGGTCATCGGCGAGACCCTGGACAAGGTCGGCCTGCCCCGCTGGGCGCTCTCCCGCTATCCGCACGAGTTCTCCGGCGGCCAGCGGCAGCGCATCGGCATCGCCCGGGCGCTGGTGCTCGGGCCCGACCTGATCGTCGCCGACGAGCCGGTCTCCGCGCTCGACGTGTCGATCCAGGCCCAGGTGGTGAACCTCCTCGACGACCTCCAGGACACCCTCGGCCTGACCTACCTGGTGATCGCGCACGACCTCGCGGTGGTCCGGCACATCTCCGACACCGTCGGCGTGATGTACCTGGGCGCGCTGGTCGAGGAGGCGCCGAGCGACCGGCTCTACACGGAGCCGATGCACCCGTACACGCGGGCGCTGATGTCGGCGGTGCCGGTGCCGGACCCGGACGTGGAGGACCGCCGCGAGCGCATCCTGCTCGCCGGCGACCTGCCCTCGCCGGCCAACCCGCCGGCGGGCTGCCGGTTCCACACCCGCTGCCCGTGGGCGCAGCCGACCCGCTGCGCCGACGAGCGGCCGGCGCTGCGGGATGTCGGCGGCAGCCGGGTCGCCTGCCACTTCGCGGAGCGGATCGCCAGCGGGGAGTTGCGCCCGCACAAGGTCAGCGTGCAGCTCACCCGTCCGCTCGGCGAGGGCGAGGAGCCGCACACCGTCTCCGCCCCCAACGAGCCCGGCTCGTACGTCTGATTCGCGTCGCGGACGCGGCCCCCGTCGAGGGGCCGCGTCCGGCGGTCGGCGGTCAGCCCTCCGGGCGGTGCAGGAGCGCGACCGCGATGCCGTGCACCGCGTCCAGCCCGGCCGGGTCGGCCAGCGCGACCGTGCCGCCGGTGACCTTGTACCACTCGTCGGCGTCCCGGTACTGCACCGTCAGCGTCACCTGGCCGTCGGCGTACGCGGAGCGCAGGGTCAGCTCGCCGGTGACCACCCCGACCTCGTCGGTCATCACCCCGCCCGGGCCGGGCACCACGTCGGCCGTACGCTCCCGCGCGGCGGTCGACGTGCCCTCGGCGTCGGCGGCCATCCCGGCCCCCGGCACGCCGGTGGTCGTGCCGGCCGCGCCGTCCGCCGTCATGCCGGCCGTGGTCGGCCCGGGCGGCGCGCTGCCGGTGGCCGCCGCCGCGTCCTCCCCGGTGGCGTCCGGCGTCTGCTCCGGGGCGGGGGTCGCCCCGGCTCCGGTCACGGCTTGCTCGCCCATGTGCAGCCCTCCAGCATGTCGGTCAGGGCGGCCTTCTCGGCACTGGTCACCGTGAGCCGCCAGTGGTGCTTGACCGTCACCCAGTTGTCGGCGTACTGGCACCAGAACGCCCGGTTCGCCGGCTTCCACTGGGACGGGTCCTGGTCACCCTTTGCCCGGTTGGAGGACGCGGAAACCGCGATGAGCTGCGGCCGGTCCAGGTCGTTGGCGAACTCGCCACGCTTCGCGTCGTCCCACTCGTCGGCGCCCGAGCGCCACGCGTTCGCCAGCGGCACCGTGTGGTCGATGTCCACGTCGGACGGATCGGTGAACGCGCGGCCGTCGTAGACGCTCTCCCAGCGGCCGCCGACCACGTTGCAGCCGGAGAGCTTGATGTCCTCCCCGTCGCGTTTCAGCACGCTGTCGCGTACGTCGCAGTTCTTGCCGGTGTCCCGCCAGTGCGGGAAGCGGCTGCGGCTGTAGCCCTTCATCGACCCGGCGGTGGCCACGGTGAGCTGGGTCAGCTTCTGCGCAGCGTTGCCGCCGCTGCCGCCGCTGCTCGGCGCGACGTCCGGCTCGTTGACGGCGACACAACCGGCCGCGCCGAGCGCCAGCGCCGCGGCGAGCGCGGCCGTCACTGCGGCGCGCGGTCCTGATCTGGTACGCACAGACGACACCTCTCCAGCTTGCGGGCTCCCGGCGATCCCGCACAGTACCCGGGCCCGCTTTCGGCGATTCGTGGCGTCTCTCATATCGTGCGGGGCAGATTGGACGCCATGACCGAAACCACGCCCGCGCTCCGGCTGGGCACCGCGCACGGACGGGGCACCCTGCTCGCCGCCGTCCTCGCCTCCGGCATGGTCTTCCTCGACACCACCGTGGTCAACGTGGCGCTGCCGCGCCTCGGCGCGGACCTGGACGCGACCGTCGCCGGCCTCCAGTGGACGGTCAACGGGTACCTGCTGATGCTGGCCGCCTTCGTCCTGCTCGGCGGCGCCCTCGGCGACCGCTTCGGGCGGCGGCGGGTCTTCCTGCTCGGGGTGGTCTGGTTCACCCTCGCGTCGCTGCTCTGCGGCCTGGCCCAGGGCACCGACTGGCTGATCGCGGCCCGGTTCCTCCAGGGCGCCGGGGGCGCGCTGCTCACCCCCGGCTCGCTGTCGGTGCTCCAGGCCAGCTTCCACCCGGACGACCGGGGCCGCGCCATCGGCGCCTGGTCGGGGCTCTCCGGCGTCTCCACCGCGCTCGGCCCCTTCCTCGGCGGCTGGCTGGTCGACGCGCTCTCCTGGCGGTGGATCTTCTTCCTCAACCTGCCGCTGGCCGTGCTCGTGGTGCTGGCGGCGCTGCGCTGGGTGCCGGAGAGCCGGGACGAGGCAGCGTCCCGCACCGGGGGGCCGGGACGTCACCGCCGCCGGTTCGACGTGGCCGGCGCGCTGCTCGGCGCGCTCGCCCTGGCCGGCGTCACGTACGCGCTGATCGACGCCCCGGTCCGGGGGCTCGACTCGGTGCCGGTGCTCGTCGCCGTGCTGGCGGGCGTGGCCGGCGCGGTGGCCTTCGTGCTGGTCGAGCGGCGCCGGGGGGACGGCGCGATGCTGCCCACCGGCCTGTTCGGCAGCCGGCTCTTCTCGGTGCTGAACGTCTTCACCGTGCTCGTCTACGCGGCGCTCGGCGGCTTCACGTTCTTTCTCGCCGTCTACCTGCAGAACGTGGTCGGCTGGTCGGCGCTGCTCACCGGGGTCGCGCTGCTGCCGATGACGGTGCTGCTGCTGGTCGGCTCGGCGCGGGCGGGCGCGCTGTCGGCGCGGATCGGGCCGCGGCTGCCGCTGACCGTCGGGCCGGTGGTCGCCGCCGCGGGGCTGGTGCTGCTGCGCGGGGTCGGCCCCGACGCGTCGTACTGGCGGGACGTGCTGCCCGGGGTGGTGCTCTTCGGGATCGGGCTGACGCTGGTGGTGGCGCCGCTGACCGCCTCCGTACTGGCCGCTGTCGACGACCGGTTCGCCGGCGTGGCGAGCGGCTTCAACAACGCGGCGTCCCGGGCGGGCGGCCTGCTGGCGGTGGCCGCGCTCCCGCTGCTGGTCGGGCTCTCCGGCTCCGGCTACGCGCAGCCGGCCGCGCTGACCGGCGCGTACCGGGGCGCGATGCTCTGGTGCGCCGGCCTGCTGCTGGCCGGTGCGGCGATGGCGGCCCTGCTCATCCACCGCCCACCGAAGCGGTAGGAAGGGCACCCTGCCGCAGCAGGATGCCCTTCCCCGCCGGTCAGGCGCGGGCGCGGTTGACGGCGCTCGTCACGGCCTTCACGGAGGCGGTGACGATGTTGGCGTCGGTACCGACACCCCAGACCGTACGACCGTCGACCTCGCACTCCACGTACGCGGCGGCCTGCGCGTCCCCGCCGGAGGAGAGCGCGTGCTCGTGGTAGTCGAGCACCCGTACCGCCACGCCCACCGACTGGAGCGCGTTGACGTACGCGTCGATCGGGCCGTTGCCGACGGCGGTCAGCGAGCGGGGCTCCCCGCCCAGGCCGACGCGGGCCTCGATCTCGACCTTGCCCTCGGCGGTGCCGATGGCGTAGCCGTCCAGGGCGAGCGCCGGGTCGACCTGGTGGTCGATCAGGTAGTGGGTGGCGAAGATCTCCCACATGGTGCCCGGGTCGACCTCGCCGCCGTCGTGGTCGGTGACCTGCTGGACCACGCCGGAGAACTCGATCTGGAGCCGGCGCGGCAGGTCGAGCTGGTGCTCGCTCTTCATGATGTACGCGACGCCGCCCTTGCCGGACTGCGAGTTGACGCGGATGACCGCCTCGTAGGTGCGGCCCAGGTCCTTCGGGTCGACCGGCAGGTAGGGCACCGCCCAGGTGTGCTCGTCGATCGGCACGCCGGCCGCCGCCGCGTCCTTGGCGAGCGCGTCGAAGCCCTTCTTGATCGCGTCCTGGTGGGAGCCGGAGAAGGCGGTGTAGACGAGGTCGCCCGCGTACGGGTGGCGCTCGTGCACCGGGAGCTGGTTGCAGTACTCGACGGCGCGCCGCACCTCGTCGATGTTCGAGAAGTCGATCATCGGGTCGACGCCCTGGGAGAAGAGGTTCAGCCCCAGCGTGACCAGGTCGACGTTGCCGGTGCGCTCGCCGTTGCCGAACAGGCAGCCCTCGACCCGGTCGGCACCGGCCAGCAGCCCCAGCTCGGCGGCGGCGACGCCCGTGCCCCGGTCGTTGTGCGGGTGCAGGCTCAGCACCAGGCTGTCCCGCCGGGGCAGGTGCCGGTGCATCCACTCGATCGAGTCGGCGTAGACGTTCGGCATGGCCATCTCGACGGTGGCCGGCAGGTTGACGATCAGCTTGCGGTCCGGGGTCGGGTCGATGACCTCGATGACCTTGGCGCAGACCTCCAGCGCGTACTCCAGCTCCGTGCCCGTGTAGGACTCGGGCGAGTACTCGTAGTGGATGTCCGTGTCCGGGGTGTGGATCTCCGCGTACTTGCGGCAGAGCCGCGCGCCCTGGGTGGCGATGTCGGCGATGCCGTCGCGGTCCAGCCCGAAGACCACCCGCCGCTGGAGCGTGGAGGTCGAGTTGTAGAAGTGCACGATCGCCCGCCGCGCGCCGCGCAGCGACTCGAAGGTGCGGTCGATCAGGTGCTCCCGGCACTGGGTGAGCACCTGGATCGTGACGTCCTCCGGGATCAGGTCCTGCTCGATGAGCTGGCGTACGAAGTCGTAGTCCGTCTGGCTGGCCGAGGGGAAGCCGACCTCGATCTCCTTGTAGCCCATCTGCACGAGCAGCTGGAACATCCGGCGCTTGCGCTCCGGCGACATCGGGTCGATCAGCGCCTGGTTGCCGTCGCGCAGGTCCACCGCGCACCAGCGCGGCGCGGCCTCGACGTGCCGGGTCGGCCAGGTGCGGTCGGGCAGGTCGAGCCGGAACTGCTGGTGGTACGGCTGGTAGCGGCGGTACGGCATCCGGCTGGGGCGCTGCCGGGCGATCGGGTCGGTCTCAGCGTCGGCGATGGGTTGAGCCATGACGGAGTGCTCCCTGGAACATGTGGCGTCAGCAATCGGAAGGTGTCGGCCAGGTGCCGGGCGACGGTGCCCGGGCGGTTGCCGATGGGAAGTTTCGGATGTGCTGGACGGCGCGGTTCGACTCCGCGACGAGGTGCCGGCCTTCAGGCCTCGTCGCGGCGACCAAGGAGAAGGTACGCCCGCCACATGACCAGGTAACCCTACGTGGCGGGCCGGGGTGCGGGAAGGCGGGTCCGGACTATGAGACGCACTTCGCAGCCTGGCTGGTCAGCAGGAGTTCGGCCAGGGGGAGCCGGCGGCGCAGGCCGGTCTCGGAGCGCAGCAGGTCCGCCGGGAGGCTGAGCGGGTCGCCGAGCTGCCCGACGGCCGCCACCACGTGCGGTCGTACGTCCGCCGGCAGGTCGAGGTCGGCGGCCAGGCCGGCGTGGTCGAGGTCGTGCAGTTGGCGTACGTGCAGGCCGAGCGCGGTGGCCTGCACGGTGAGGTGGGCGACGGCCTGGCCCAGGTCGTACGCGTGCCCGGCCGATCCGGTCCGGTGCGCGCCGAGCAGCAGGGCGGCGGCGCGCTGCGCCCAGCGCTGCTCGGTCTCCGGCAGGTTGACCAGGATCCGCTTGAACGTCTCCTCGTCGCGGTGCCCGAGCGCGAACCGCCACGGTTGGGCGTTGCCGGCCGAGGGCGCCCAGCGGGCCGCCTCCAGCAGCGCGGACGCGTCCTCGCGGGACAGCTCCGCCACCGGGTCGAAGGACCGGGGGCTCCAACGGAACGCGAGCAGCGGGGTGAGGTCGGCCATGGGGTAAGTGTCCCGTAAGAGCGATTCAGTGGTTAAGGGTGGGATGTCCGAATGTGGCGAACGGCACCCGTAACGTCGCGGGCGGTCACGGCGTTTCCGCGCTGGGGCTCGTGGTCGCCTCCGTGGTCGGATCCGGAGCAGCCGTGCCGAGCGGCTCGGCGTCGACCACCGGCCCGGCCAGCTGCACGGTGGCCGGGGCGGGCGCGGGCGTCCCGGCGAGGATCAGCGTGCCGGACGCGGTGCGTACCGCCGTGGGTGTGCCGTCGGCGTCGTAGCAGTAGATCCCCACGTCCAGCGGCGCGTTGATCGACGCCGAGGTGGTCTCGACCGAGTAGCAGGCGCCGGACGCGCCGGGCGGCGGCTCGGCGGGGGAGACGGCGAGCGGGGCCCGGCGGTCGGTCAGCACGTCCAGCCAGTCGGTGAACGGGTGCTGCACCCGGGGGTCGAGCCGGCGGGGCACGGCCTCGTCCCGGTCGCCGAGGCGTACGCAGGCCGCCGGCTCGGGCCGGGCGGCGGACGGCAGGGCGCACTGGAACAGCCCGTCGGCGGTGGCGGCGAACGAGACGTCGGCGGTCCCGCCGAGCGCGCCGCCCGGCACGTCGACCCGCCAGCTCCCGTCGTTCGCGCTGGTCACCAGGATCGTCCGGTCCGGGGACTCCGGGGCGCGCAGCGTGTAGCTGGCGACCAGGTGCCGATCCTGCGCGGCGGCCGCCAGCGCCGCCAGTTCGTCGCGCGCCGCGTCCATCCCCGCCGGCACCGGTGTCGAGGTGGGCGTGGGCCGGGTGACCGGTTCGTCGGCGGTGCAGGCGACGAGGAGCGCGGGCAGGGCGAGCGCGAGCGGACCGGCCAGGCGTCGGGCCGGGCGCACCGGCGGGCGCGCGGGCTTCGCGGGAGGGCCGGCCGGGCGAAGGTGGGCGTGCACGGGGCCATTCTGCGGCCCGGAAACGACGCGCGGGGGCCCTGCCACGCGCGGCGCCCCGGCGTGTCGCGCACCACCCCGCCACGGGCCGCCGGGCCGGATCGTGGGATCACCTGACCCGGCCGAGTCGCCCGACCGATACCCTGGGTGCGTCTGACACGCGCCGCCGGCTGAGATCCGGCGGCGTCGGCACGCTCAGGGTCGTCGCTGGGAGGGAGCGCACCGTCGTGGCACTCGTGGTGCAGAAGTACGGCGGGTCCTCCGTCGCCAACGCGGAGCGGATCAAGCGGGTGGCCGAGCGCATCGTCGCCGCCCGCAAGGCCGGCGACGACGTCGTCGTGGTGGTCTCCGCGATGGGGGACACGACCGACGAGCTGCTCGACCTGGCCAACCAGGTCAGCCCGCTGCCGCCGGGCCGCGAGCTGGACATGCTGCTCACCGCCGGGGAGCGGATCTCCATGGCGCTGCTCGCCATGGCCATCCACAACCTGGGGTACGAGGCCCGCTCGTTCACCGGCTCGCAGGCCGGCGTGATCACCACGTCGGTGCACGGCCGGGCGCGGATCATCGACGTCACGCCGGGCCGGCTCAAGGGCGCGCTCGACGAGGGTGCGGTGGTCATCGTCGCCGGCTTCCAGGGCGTCTCGCAGGACACCAAGGACGTCACGACGCTGGGCCGGGGCGGTTCCGACACCACCGCCGTGGCGCTCGCCGCCGCGCTGCACGCGGACGTCTGCGAGATCTACACCGACGTGGACGGCGTCTTCACCGCCGACCCGCGGATCGTGCCGAACGCACGGCACATCACCCAGATCACCTACGAGGAGATGCTGGAGCTGGCCGCCTGCGGCGCCAAGATCCTGCACCTGCGCAGCGTGGAGTACGCCCGCCGGGCGGGGTTGCCGATCCACGTCCGTTCGTCATACTCGACCAACACCGGCACGATGGTCACCGGATCGATGGAGGACCTTCCCGTGGAGCAGGCACTGATCACCGGGGTAGCGCACGACCGCAGCGAAGCCAAGATCACGATCGTGGGGGTGCCCGACGAGCCGGGCGCCGCCGCGCGGATCTTCGACACCGTGGCCGGCGCCGAGATCAACCTCGACATGATCGTGCAGAACGTCTCCACCGAGGGCACGGGCCGCACGGACATCTCCTTCACGCTGCCCAAGGCCGACGGCCCGACGGCCATGGCCGCCCTGAGCAAGATCCAGGAGTCGGTCAAGTTCAAGGGCCTGCTCTACGACGACCACGTCGGCAAGGTCTCGCTGATCGGGGCGGGCATGCGCTCGCACCCCGGCGTCGCGGCCGGCTTCTTCGCCGCCCTCGGCGCGGCCGGGGTGAACATCGAGATGATCTCCACCTCGGAGATCCGGGTCTCCGTGGTCTGCCGCGACACCGACCTGGACGCCGCCGTACGCGCCATCCACGAGGCCTTCGACCTCGGCGGCGACACCGAGGCCGTCGTCTACGCGGGGACGGGACGGTAGCCACCGTGTCGCCGCTGCCCACCCTGGCCGTGGTCGGGGCGACCGGTGCCGTCGGCACGGTGATGTGCGAGCTGCTCAGCGGCCGCAAGAACGTCTGGGGAGAGATCCGGCTGCTCGCCTCCGAGCGCTCGGTCGGGCGGCGGGTGCGGTGCCGGGGCGAGGAGCTGACCGTCCAGGCGCTGACCCCGGAGGCGTTCGACGGCGTCGACGTGGCGATGTTCGACGTCCCGGATGAGGTCTCCGCGCGCTGGGCCCCGATCGCGGTCGGCCACGGGGCCGTCGCGGTGGACAACTCCGGCGCCTTCCGGATGGACCGCGACGTCCCGCTGGTGGTGCCGGAGATCAACCCCGAGCAGGTACGCAACCGGCCGAAGGGGATCATCGCCAACGCCAACTGCACCACGCTGGCGATGATCATCGCGATCGCTCCGCTGCACCGCGAGTACGGGCTGCGCGAACTGGTGCTCGCCTCCTACCAGGCGGCCTCCGGCGCCGGCCAGAGCGGCGTGGACACCCTGCACGCCCAGCTCACCAAGATCGCGGGGGACCGGGTGCTCGGCTCCCGCCCCGGCGACGTACGCCAGGCGGTCGGCGACGACGTGGGCCCGTTCCCCGCGCCGCTGGCGCTCAACGTGGTGCCCTGGGCGGGTTCCCTGGCCGACGCGGGATGGTCGTCCGAGGAGATGAAGCTGCGCAACGAGTCGCGCAAGATCCTCGGGCTGCCCGACCTGAAGGTCTCCGCCACCTGCGTACGGGTGCCGGTGGTGACCGGCCACTCCGTCGCGGTGCACGCGGTCTTCGCCACCGAGGTGGACGCCGAGGGCGCCCGCGAGGTGCTGCGGAACGCGCCCGGGGTGATCCTGGTCGACGACCCGGCTTCGGGCGAGTTCCCGATGCCGATCGACGCGGTCGGCACCGACCCCTCCTGGGTGGGCCGGATCCGCCGCGCCGTCGACGACCCCCGCGCCCTGGACTTCTTCGTCACCGGCGACAACCTCCGCAAGGGCGCCGCCCTGAACACGGCCCAGATAGCCGAACTCCTGGCCAAGGAACTCACCCCCCGCTGACCCACCCCGGCACGTCTCACTGCGGCGTGCCGAGGTGCTGCCCACGCGGCGCTCCGAGTCTCTGCCGCGAGGGTTTGCTCGCGTGGCGCTCCGTCGCGCGGAGCACGAGGCGACGAACCTCGGCGCCGAGGCGCTGCCGCTCGACCGGCTCGGCCGGCCGCCGGCCATGACCCCGGAGAAGGTCGCGTACGCGCTACAACTGCTCGCCGAACCGAACCGCACGATGACCTCGATCGCCAAGCTCCTCGGCGTCTCTCGCAGCACCCTGTACAACGCGCTGCCTGGCCTCGTTCCGGCCCAACGCGACGACCAGGCCGCCCTGCAAGACCGGTGAGCAGCGGCATTGGTGCTGTCTGGTTCGTGATCGGCGCGCTGATCTACGTCAACAACGGCTACCGCCGGTCGGCGCTGGCCCGGCGCAGCCCGTCCGGTCCCTCCGGCTCGTCCGGTCCGTCGGGGCGCTCCGCGTCGGCCGGGCGGTAGCCGAGGGCGGGCGGGAAGGCCAGCAGCAACGCCATCCCGAGGCCGGCGAGCACCCCGGACAGCGAGTTGAGCACGTCGGAATCGGCGCTGTTGATGGCGGTGTTGCCGGCCAGCGCGGTCAGCGGCGCGCCCGGGTTGAGTGGCAGGGTGCCGATGACCACGATCAGCAGCATCGCGTACGGGCCGAACAGGGCCGCCAGGGCAGCGAGGGCGTGCCACCGCCAGACAGGCCGCCCGCCCGGCCAGTCCCAGGCCAGCAGGGTGACCCCGGTCAGCAGCACCGCGCCGAGCAGCACTCCGGGAAGGATCCGCGAGCCGGGCGGCACCGCCCGCACCAGCAGGACGGCGGCGACGGCCGCCGCGCCGATCCCGACCGCCAGCCGCTGCCGGGCCGGGTGCCACCCCGGGGCCGCCGCCAGCGCGCAACCGAGGGTCAGGGCGAGCAGCAGCAGGCTCGTGACGACAGCTGCCCGGTTCAGTTCCGGCTCCCGGTCGGTCGGTGACTCGATGCCCGCGGCGATCAGCACCGACACTCCGGTGACGCAGGCGGTGGCGACCAGCGCCCGCCGATCGCGGCCACCGCGCTGGCGGCGTACGGCGAGGGCGGCGGCACCGGCGACGGCCGCGCAGCCGGCGACGGCGAGCAGCACGGTAAAACCCGCGCCGGTGGGGTCGGCCCGGTCCACGGCTACGTCGACGGCCATCCACGCGCCGCCCAGCAGCACCGCCGGAACGCTCCACCGGCGGTTGCCGCCACCGGCCAGCACGAGCCCCGCCACCGCCCCGACGATCGCCACGAAGCGCAGGTCGCGGGCCCAGTAGGCGTTGTTGCCGCGCAGCGCCTCGGGCCACGGCCCCACCTGCTCTGTCAGCGGTTGCAGGACGGTCATCCCGAGCGCCCAGAGCACCGCGGCGACCGCAGCGAGGAGGAGCCCGGCAGGACGTATGCGCATGGCCCGCACCCTAGTCGGCCGTCCCCCCGACCGGCGGCCCCGGAAGACCGTGAGGCCGCACCGGCGAACCGGTGCGGGCCCACTGGTCATGGGCGGGTGCTATCGCTTGTTGCCGGTATTGCCGGTGTTGCCGACCGGACCGACGCGGGCCCCGTTCCCGGCCCGAGGTTGACGGTAGGGCGGTGGCCGAGACATCGCGGGGGACCGACAACGACGGCGGGGAACTGCTGCCCGCGGGGCGGCGGCCGAAGGACGTCGAGGTCTGCCACCGGTGTGGGGCGTGGATCGCGGACACCGCGCTGCACACCCGGTGGCACGCCGGCGTCGCCCGGGTCGAGATGCCCCCGAACGAGCAGAAGCCGGTGAACGTCGCCCGCCGCCGACGGTGACCGGACGGAGGCGGTCAGGCGGGGGCCAGGCGTACGCCGTCGCGGCCGTGGTGTTTCACCGCGTAGAGCGCCTGGTCGGCGCGGCGCAGCGTGGCCTCGGGTGACTCGCCGGGGCGGGGAAGGGCCACCCCGACGCTGATCGTGCGGCCGATCTGCCGCGCCGCCTCGGCCAGGCGCTCGGCGATTCGGACCGCCTCCTCGGGGCGCCCCACCTCGATCACCGCCACGAACTCGTCGCCGCCGATCCGGTAGAGCTCGTCGCCGTGCCGCAGCGCCCCCTCCAGGGCCCGGGCCAGCCGGACGAGCACCCGGTCGCCGGCCTGGTGGCCGTACGTGTCGTTGACGGCCTTGAAGCCGTCCACGTCGATCGCCAGCAGGGCCGTACGCCCCGGGGTCGCCGCGGCGATCCGCTGGCCGAACGGCCCCGTGTGCCGCAGCCCGGTCAACGGGTCCGAGTTGGCCTGCTCGCGCAGGCGGGCCAGGGTACGCAGCCGGTCGAGGCAGCTCCACGCCTGGCCGGCGAGCAGCTCCAGCAGGTTGACCGTGGTCGGGTCGGGGCGCAGCAGCCGTTCGTCGGCCACCAGCAGCACCCCGCCGTCGTCGGGCCGGCCGACGGGCACGGCGACCAGCGTGCGCACCCCGGCCCGGGTCAGCGGCCGGTGGTCGGGCACGGGCGGGTGTCCCGCCTCGCCGAGCGTGTAGCCCACGCCGTGGCGGTGGGCGCGAGCCACGAGTCCGTCCAGCGCGGCGGGGTCCGCCTCGGTCAGCTCCGCCCGGATCCGGGCCTCCAGCTCGCCGGGGGTGGCCGGCGGCGTGCCCAGGCGGGGCCCGTCCGGGCCGGCGAGCACCAGTACCGCCGCGGAGAGCGTGGACACGTCCCGGGCGGCGGCGATCGCGGCGGCGAACAGGTCCCACTCCGTCGACGCGGAGGTCAGCGCGGCGGCGTGCCGCAGGAGCTTCTCGCTGCGGCTCTCCGGTGGTGGCCCGCCGAGCGCCACGATCCGGGCCCCGAGGCGGGCCGCCAGCCGCTCGGCGGTGTCGCGCCACGGGCCGAGGTCGGCCGGGCCGCACCACTGGAGGTCCAGCACCCCGATGGGCCGGCCCGCCGGGTCCAGCACCGGTACGCACACCTCGGCGGTGACGTCGGGGCGTACCGGGATGTAGTCGGGGTCGGCGGCGACGTCGGGCACGACGGCGGTCTCGCCGGAGGCGTACACCCGGCCCACGATCCCGGTCTTCGGCGGCACGGTGGAGAAGACCTGCCAGGAGCCGGTGGCCGCGACGCAGCGGAGCCGGTCGTGGACGTGCAGCAGGACGGAGATGGTGGCCGGCGCGTGGCGGGCGAGCGCGGTGACGGTCGACCGGCACGCCTCGACGACGGTCGACGCCATGGGGAGGCGGACCGTGACGTCACGGATGACTCGCTCGTGATCCACTCGGCACGTCGTTCCAGGTAGGGAGGGCCGCGACCGGCGGGCGGGCCCGCGATCAAGCGTACTCAGGCAGGCGCGGGACCAGCGGGAACCAAGATCGTCGACACCTTCGTACACATGTGCCATCCACAGGCTGTGGACAGGGCCTGTGGGTACGGGCGGGCCGCGCGCCGGGGCCCGCGGCGATAGCGTGAGGGTCTCGGTCGAGTGGAGGCACCGATGCTCATCGCCCAGCTCAGTGATCCGCACCTGACCACCGGCGTGCTCGCCGCCGAGCCGGCCGCCGGCCTGCACCGCGCCCTGGGGCGGGTGCTGGCGCTGAACCCACGGCCCGACTGCGTGGTGATCACCGGCGACCTGGTCGACCGTGGCCGCCCCGACGAGTACGCGACCCTGCGCGAGGTCATCGGCCGGTTCCCGCTGCCGGTGCACCTGGTCGCCGGCAACCACGACGACCGGGAGTCGCTGCTGGACGCGTTCGGGGGCACGCCGTGGCTCGGCGGCGGCTTCTCGGCGCACTACCACGTGGACCACCCGGAGGCGACTGTCGTGGTGCTCGACTCCCTGATGCCGGGCGGGGGCGACGCCGGCTGCCTCGGTGCGGACCAGCTCGGCTGGCTGGACGGGGTGCTGGCCGGTCGACCCGAGGTGCCGGCCGTGGTCTGCCTGCACCACCCGCCGGCACCGGTCGGCATCCCGTTCCTCGACGACATCGGGCTGACCGACGGCGACGAGCTGGCCGAGGTGGTCGCCCGCCACCCGCACGTGGTCCGGGTGGTCGCCGGGCACGTCCACCGCCCGGTCACCGTGACCTTCGCCGGCACGGTGCTCACCACCGCGCCGAGCACCTGGCGGCAGAGCTCCCTCACCACCAGCGCCGACGACCAGTTCGGCTGGGTCGTCGAGCCGACCGGCTTCCTGCTGCACAAGGTCACCGGGAGCGGTTGCGCCACGCACCTGGTGCAGGCCAGCCACGCCGCCGGCATGACCTGCGGCTTCTGACCGCCGGGACCGGTCGGCCGTGGTGGGCGAGGTCTGGTACGTCGCGTACGGGTCGAACATGCACGCCGCCCGGCTCGGCTTCTACCTGGCGGGAGGCTGCCCGCCCGGCGGGCGGCGGACGTATCCGGGCTGCCGGGACCCGCGACCCCCCAGGCGTACGGTGCCGGTGTCGCTGCCCGGCGGCGTCTACTTCGCTGGCGAGTCGCGGGCCTGGACCGGCGGGATGGCGTTCTACGACCCGGCGCTCCCCGGCGAGGCGGCGGCCCGGGCCTACCTGCTCGACGTCGGGCAGTTCGCCGACGTGGCCGCCCAGGAGATGTACCGGGAACCCGGCGCCGATGCCGGCCTGATCGCCGAGGCCGTCGCCACCGGGAGGGCCACCCTCGGCCCCGGCCGGTACGAGACCCTGCTCTGCCCCGGCCGGCTCGACGGGCTTCCGCTGCTGACCTTCACCGCCCCGTGGGCGGCGTCCGAGGTGCCGTGGCGTGCCCCGGCCCCGGCCTACCTCGACATGATCGCCCGTGGCCTGCGCGAGTCGCACGGCTGGGACGCCGACCGGATCGCCCGCTACCTGCTGGCCCGGCCGGGGGTCGCCGGCGCCTGGGACGCCGCGGCCGTCGCGGCGCTGCTCGCCGGACCGGACCGGCGCCAGGTGCCGGGCTGACCACCTACCGGCCCGAGTGGCCGGGCTGACCACGGACCGGCGCCAGGTGCCGGGCTGACCGCCGCACCGTACGGCCTCCGACGCCGAACGCCGGGCGGGGGCGGGACGCTCGGTGGCCGTCGTCGCACCGCACGGTGACCCCGGCGGTCGGTCGGACGAGCGGCGCCGTCCCGCCGGCCGGCAGCGGATCAACCGGGCGGACGCAATCGCCCGTGACGGCCGTTTCACCGTCCACAATCGCCGCCGGAGATCGATAACCTCGGCCGGCCGTGCGCGGGCACGGCTCATCCGCCGGCTCCACGACCGGCCGTCTGTGTGTGGGGGAATCGCATGAGGAGAAGGCTGATCGGTCTCGCGGTGGCGCTCGCCGTCACGGTGGGCGTGTCGCTGACCACCGCCGGCCCGGCCCAGGCCGCCACCCCGGCCGTCCAGATCACCAAGGCCTACTACAACTCGCCCGGTGCCGACAACCGCTCGAACTCCAGCCTGAACGCCGAATACATCCGGCTGACCAACCGGCGCTCCACCACCGTCAACCTGAAGTACTGGACGCTGCGCGACCAGTCCAACCACGTCTACAAGTTCTCCGGCGACTTCCGGCTGGCCCCGGGCGCCAGCGTCTTCGTGCACACCGGGAAGGGCACCAACAGCTCGACCCACCGCTACTGGGGCTCGGGCGCCTACATCTGGAACAACACCGGGGACAAGGCGTCCCTGCGCAACTCGTCCGGCACCCTGATCGACTCCTGCTCGTGGGGGAGCAAGGGCAGCTACACGTACTGCTGAGGCGGGCGGCCGGCCCCGGGCACCCGGGGTCGGCGGCACCTCTCCGCCGGCCGGCGCCCACGCTGCCGGGCATGTCGGAAACGCCCGTCCGGATGGTCGCCGGCCGCGAGTTTGCGCAGGTCTGTGCCCCCGCCCCGGTCGACCGGGGCGGGCGACGATGAGAAGCTGTCCGCGACGCGGCGGCGCTCGGCCACCATCGCCACCGCGACCGAACCTGTCGACGGCGCGGCCCGCCCCCGGGGTGGACCGTCACCCGGGTGCCCGCGCCGGCTTCCCACGAGGAGTTCCATGTCCATCCCCGGGATGCGCCGGGCCGCCATCGGCCTGACCGCGCTCGCCGTGACCGCCTTCGGCGCGGTCACGACCACCCCCGACCAGGCGGACGCCGGCCCGAAGCCGGTCGCCGTCAAGCTGCTGGCCCTCAACGACTTCCACGGCAACCTCGAACCGCCGTCCGGCTCCAGCGGCTCCATCGCCGGGCAGCCCGCCGGCGGGGCCGAACACCTCGCCACCCAGCTCGCCGAGCTGCGCAGGCACGCCAAGAAGCAGAACACGATCACCGTGGCGGCCGGCGACCTGATCGGCGCCTCCCCGCTGCTCTCCGCCGCGTTCCACGACGAGCCGACCATCGAGGCGCTCTCGCTGGCCGGGCTCGACTACGCCAGCGTCGGCAACCACGAGTTCGACGAGGGCGCTGACGAGCTGCTGCGCATCCAGAACGGCGGCTGCCACCCGGTCGACGGCTGCGTCGACGGCACCCCGTACGAGGGCGCCGGCTTCCAGTACCTCTCCGCGAACGCGTTCAAGACCGCGACCGGCCAGCCGCTGCTGGCGCCGTACGCCATCCACAAGGTGCAGGGCGTCAAGGTCGGCTTCATCGGCATGACGCTGGAGGGCACCCCGCGGATCGTCAGCCAGCAGGGCGTCGCCGGCCTGACCTTCGCCGACGAGGCGCAGACCGCCAACCGGTACGCCCGGGAGCTGCGCCGCCAGGGCGTCGAGACCATCGTCGTGCTGCTGCACGAGGGCGGCACCCAGGACGCGACCGGCGGCATCAACGACTGCAAGGGCATCTCCGGTCCCATCGTGGACATCGCCAACCGGATGGACCCGTCCATCGACGTGGTCGTCAGCGGCCACACCCACCAGGCGTACAACTGCGACATCGCCGGCAAGCTGGTCACCAGCGCCAGCTCCTTCGGTCGCCTGGTCACCGACATCGACCTCTCCATCGACCGGCGCACCGGCGACGTGATCAGCGCCAAGGCCGAGAACGTGGTGGTCACCAGGGATCTCGCCAAGGACCCGGCGCAGACCGCGCTTATCAACCGCTACAAGACGGTGCTCGGCCCGGTGGCCGGCCGCGAGGTCGGCCGGACCACCCAGGAGATCAAGAAGACCCAGGAGGTCCTCTTCGGTACGACCCTGGGCGAGTCCCCGCTGGGCAACGTGATCGCCGACGCGCAGCTCGCCGCCACCGACGACGAGCAGGGCGCCGTCGCGGCCTTCATGAACCCCGGTGGCGTACGCGCCGACCTCGACGCCGGCCCGGTCACCTACGAGGAGGCGTTCACGGTGCAGCCGTTCGGCAACAACCTCGTGACGCTCGACCTCACCGGCGCGCAGCTCTACTGCATGCTGGAGCAGCAGTTCGTCACCGGCCGGACGCTCTACCCGTCGTCGACCGTCCGCTACGTCGTCGACCCGGCCGGCACCACCGGCACCGTCGCCGACGCCTGCACGGGCACCCGGGTCGTCCGGGGCAGCCTCACCCTCGGCGGTGTGGCGGTCACCGCCGACGCCACGTACCGGGTCACGGTCAACAACTTCCTCTCCGGCGGCGGCGACGGCTTCACCGTCCTCACCGGCGGCACCAACGCGGTCACCGGCATGATCGACCTGGACGCGTTCGTGGCCTACCTGACCGCCGAGTCCCCGGTCTCGGCGCCGGCCCTGGACCGCATCCGCACCACCGCGGAGGTTCCCACCGCCTGACGGCAGCGGTACGCACCCGACGGGCCCCGGAGCATCCCTTGCGGATTCCGGGGCCCGTCGCCGTCAGCAGCGTCGGGACCGGACGCTCGGTGCCCGCCGGCCACGGCCCGCGCGCCCGGAGGCCACGGCCCGCGCGATCGGCAGCCGCAGCTCACGCGACCGCCGCCCACGGTCCGCGTGCCCGTCGGGGCGGGGCGGTCAGGCCTTGGCCGTAGCCGGTTCGGTGGCCGGCGGGGCGGCCGGCGCGCGGCCGTCCTGGGCCGGCGTGAGCAGCCGGCGCAGGGAGAGCGCGATGAGCGAGGCCACCAGGCAGCCGCTGACGACCACCCCGACCCAGATCCGGCCGTCGGCCGCACCGAGCAGCGGGCCCGCCGTGACGGGGCCGATCACGCCGCTGATGCCGAAGATCATCGAGCTCATGGCGTTGTACCGGCCGCGCAGCGCGTCCGTGGCGAGCGCGTTCGTCAGCGCCGGCATCACCGGCGACAGGAGGGTCTCGCCGAAGCCGAAGATCGCCGAGCAGGCCACGACGCAGAGGGCGGCGAGCAGCGCGTTGCCCGGTCCGACCACGCCCCCGGCCCCCAGGACCAGCCAGGCGATCGCGAAGACCGCGCCCACGACCGCCAGCCCGCCCGTGCGGCTGCGCCCCTCCATCCGTCGCAGGACCAGCAGCTGGGAGAGCACGATCATCACCGTGTTGCCGGCCAGCGCCCAGGCGACCACGCGCGGCGTCACCTCGGCCACCCGTATGGCGTAGGCGGTGAAGCCGACCTCGATCTGCGCGTAGCCGCAGGTGGTCAGGACGAGGCCGAAGATGACGAGCCGCCGGAACGGACGGTCGCGCAGCACGGTGAGGTAGCCGCCGGCCGACGTCCGCTCCCCGGCCGGTCCGGCGGCGAGCCGGTGGCCCACGTGCGGCAGGGTCAGCAGGATCAGCGCGGGCATCAGATAGCTGATCGCGTCGAGCACGTAGATCGCCTGGAAGGTGATTTCGCGGGTGGTGTCGACGATCGCGCCGGACGTCAGGCCGCCGACGCCGATGCCGAGGTTGAGCAGGGCGAAGTTCAGCCCGAAGACCCGCTGCCGCTCGTCGGCGTCGGTGAGCGAGGCGAGGATCGTGTTCTGCCCGGGCCAGATGACCGAGCTGCCCATCGCCACCAGCGTCATCACCCCGAACGCCGAGGCGCTCGAGTCGACCAGGGCCAGCGACCCGGTGCCGACCGCCTCGATCAGCAGGCCCGACAGCAGGATCCGGCGGGCGCCGAACCGGTCGATGAGCGCGCCGCCGATCGGCGAGAGCGCCAGGGTGATCACGCCGTACCAGCCGATCACCAGGCCGGCGCGGGTGTCGGTGAGACCCCGGACGTCGGTCAGGTAGATGAACAGGAACGGCAGGGTGAGGCCGCGCCCGATCGCCGACAACAGCGTGCCGACGAGCATCCGCTGAGCTTCATAACGGCGGGGCAGGGCGCGACTGAGCATCCCCCGATTCTGTGTGCTGGGTGTGACACAGCGCGAGACCTTTCCGCGCCGAGTTTCCCGTTCGCCTTGTGCGCGGGGTCACACCACAGGCGCGTCGGCGGGGCGTCGTACCTCTCTGCGATCCTGGTCGTGATGACCACCACCTGGCGACACCTGCCCGCACCGGCCCGCGAGATCGCCGCCGCCACCACCGACGCGGTCGCCGCCGCCCGCGAGCGCGCCCCCGAGGCGTACGACGTCGCGGTGGCCCGGCTCGCGGCGGCCGACCGGTCGGGCCTGGTGCTCGGCGCGGTGGTCCGGCTGCTGCTGGAGGAGACCCACCCCGACGGCCTCGACGGCGACGACGTCCGTCAGGTGCTCGAAGGCTGCGTCCGCGACGCCGCGCAGTGGCGGCCCGATGTCGACCCGCACGTGGTCCTCGTCCTGTTGGCGGGCGCCCTCGGCGTCTACGACCCGGACGGCGACGAGTCGCCCCCGGACCCGCCCGCCGTGGCGCAGCACGCGCCGCTGCTCGTCGCCGACCTGCTCGCCGTCACCGGCAGGCCCGTCGAGGGCTATCTGACCGCCGCGTTCACGGAGATCGCGCGCACCGAACAGCAGGACTGACCGGCGCCGTCGTACGTGACGGAGGGCCCGGCAGGTGCCAGGCCCTCCGTCACCTACGAGCAGGGCTCAGGAACTGGCCGCCACCTCGAACGAGTACCAGTTGCCGTACTCGCTCCAGGTGCCGTCGGGCTTGACGGCGTACACGGTCAACAGCACCCAACCGCTCGTCGTCGGCGTCCAGGTGACCGTTGCGCGACCATCGGCATCAGCCGCGATCTCGGTCAGCTCCTCGCCGTCGACGAAGGAGTACCGGTAGGCCACGGTGTCCGTCCAGCCCGGCGGCGGGGAGAAGGTGAAGGTTCCTGCGACTCCCACTCCGCCGACCGGCGAACCGTCCGGCGGCTGGACGTAGACGTCCGACTTGACGCCCGGGCCGGGGTAGAAGTAGGTCGACCAACTGGCCTCTGTGGAGATGAAGCCGTTGTCGCTGATGCTACGTACCCGCACCGAATGCCCTTGCGGGTTGCCGGCGATGAAGCTGAAGTGCGCGGTGCCGTCCTCTGCGGCCTGCCTCGTCTCGCGGTCGCCGTTGTCCAGGACGATCTCGTATTCGCGGACGCCGGTGACGCCGGTCGCCGGGGCGAACTTCAGCACCACCTCCTGCCCCCACTGCGGATCTCCGTTCTCGACCCGGACATCCGGCGCGGACCAGGGAATGAACGTCTTGTAGACGGTCTCGGCCGAGATGTTGCCGGCGAGGTCGAGGGAACGCACGGTCAACTGCTGCGGCCCGGACCCGGTCGGGTTCAGGGTCACGGTCGCCGAGCCGCCCGGGACGTCTGCCCTGACCGTGTTCGGCAGGCTGAACGGATCGCGGCAGACCAACTGGCCCAGGTCGCCCGAGGCCGCGCACGTGTTCACCCCGAGGCCGTTCCACGAGTACTGGAAGCCCGCCACGTCCTTGTTGCCGCCGCCGGAGAAGGTGAAGATGCCCGGAACGCCCGCCGGGGCCTGCTCGCCGCTGTCGTCGGCCGGGTAGTTCGCGGAGGCAACCGTCGGTGCGGTGGGGCTGGTGCCGTCGTAGGTGAAGAAGCACTTCTTCGACCAGGCCGAGAAGTCCGCCCCGTCACCCACCCGGGCCTGCCAGGCGTACGACTTGCCGTCAACGAGCGTGCCCGCCGGCAGGTTGGCCGTGTGCACCCGACCCGAGATGGCGTGCTCGCTGGTGAAGACCTGTCGGGCCGCCGCATCGCCCGTCGGCCAGATTGCGAACTCGCTGGTCAGGCGGCGCTCGTCATCCGGGTCCGCGTCGGTGCCGAGAGCCTGGAGCACGTTGGCGAAGCCGCCCAGCCGTGGGTACGGACGGAACTGGGTGCACGGGAACCCGCCGTTGTAGAGGTGGGCGTTGTCGCCCTTCGGCACCGAGTTGTACTGCGTGGTCAGGCCGACGCTGCGGTACCAGTTGAGCCGACGAGCGTAGGTCGGGTCGCTCTCGTTGGCTTCCGGGACGCGGATCTCGAACGTGATCCGGCGCTGCTTGCGCGCCACGGCGTCCTGCACGGCGGCACCGACGTCGAACGACAGGGTCGCCTTCGGGCACCATTCCGGGGTGAGGACCTCGTCCAGCTTGGTCAGCGCCTCAGGAGCGCTGTTCCAGGTCGGCGTGGTGCTCACCGGCTTGGTGCGCCAGATCTCGATCGCCCGCTTTCCGCAGTCGGCGGCGCTGTACTCCTCGATGAAGACCGTCCCACCGTAGATCTTCCGGCCCTCGTAGGCGGACAGATCGAAGGTGGCGTAGACCCGGGAGGTGTGGCTGACACCCGCGTCGTCCACAGACGTGCCGAGCGGCATGTGTGTCTCGTCGTTCCACCCGTACGCCTTGCGCGGCGTGGCGGAGTCGGTCCAGCCGATCTGGATCGACGGAGTGCTTTCGTAGTGTGGGGCCGCGACGGCGGGACTGCCGGTCGCGACGAGGGCGAGCCCGCTGACGCCCAGCGTCAGCGCGAGCGCGCCGATGAGGCCACGACGTGGCCAGGTAACTATCACAGTGGATGGCCCTCCCCGAATCCAGCCGGGGTCGTCCGGCCGGAAAGCTGCGGACATCAAATCGTGCAGGTTCGATAAACGGCAACAGCCTTTCGGGCGCTGCTGCACGTCCCAGACGTCATGGTCATGGCCGATCCGTTGGCGCTGACCGCAGCAGCGGGCAGGGGGCCGTTCGCAGCATCATCGGGTGCCTGTGTCACGCAGGTCGGCCATGGCCGACCCGACGGCGGCGACGTCGACCGGCTCGCCGACCCGACGACCTCTTCGTCCCGAACTCTCGGCGAGTGGGCCGGATCGAGCTTAGTGCGAGGTCAAGGGGCCCGCTGACGCACCTCTCGGCTTCGTTCGGCTGGCTCGGTTGCTGTACTTCGCTGCTGTACTGCTGGCGTCAGATGAGGCGCTGGATGCGGACCTTGGGCTGCTCGTTCCTGAGGTGTCCTTCCTTGTGTTGGCGGACCTGCTCGTCCCAGACCTCCTGGTCGTAGTCGGGGTCGGGTGGGATCCACTTGTGGGAGCCGTCGCTGTAGTGGAACTTCTCGTCGCCGGCCCGCAGGATGCTCATCGGGTCCAGCCGAGGAACCGACGGTGCAGGCGGCCGGCGGGAACGTGGGCCAGGTCCTGGGCGGCGTCGACGAACTGGGCGGCGAGGTAGAGGGCCAGCGACACCGGGGCACGGTCGTACTCCGCTCGTAGTTCGCGCCGTCGGGGCTGGCAGGGCCAGTCGGCACCGCAGCCGCCGCACGTCCAAGCCGGTGTCACCGGGAGGTGTGTCGTCATCGCGGCGCATCCTGGCTCGGCCAGTGGCCGCGGTTGATCGGGATGGGATGACGGCTTCGGCAGGGCAGGTCGCTTCCGCAGCGGCAGATACGCCGCCAGTGCCGCCACGACCAGACGGGCCGGTGCCGGCGGGCGAGCGTCAACGCCGCCGCCAAGACGTACTCGTCGTAGGGCACGCGTCGCCGGCTGTTGTTCTGCCTCTGGTGGTAGCCGGTGTCCCGCACGGGACCTGCGGTCGGAGAAGTTGCATCGTTCGGTCTGGTCACTGTGCCTCCCCGCCGACGCTGAGGATCCCGTGGGCACCCGGTCAGCCGTGTCCGGAGACAGGGCACCCACGGCAGGACGACCCGGCCGCCAAGCTGGGTAGCCCCACCAGCAACTTAGGACGCAATGTGCGCAGGGTCAACAGCTACGACACATAGCGTTGTAAGTCGAGCCGGAGGTGTGGTCTGCTTGCACCAGCCGCCAAGCTGGGAGCACCACCTATGTCTGAAGCCGCCTACCTACAGGTAGCCCGGGATATCCGCGAGCAGGTCAGCTCCGGCCAGTTGAAGCCGGGCGACAAGCTGCCCTCGTTCGCCGCCCTCTGCGAGCACTACAAGGCCAGCAACACCGTCATCCGCGCCGCCATGCTCCTACTCAAGGCCGAAGGGCTGATCGACGGCCGGCAGGGCAAGGGCGTCTACGTCGCCAACCCGCTCCCCCGGTAAGGGCGGTCGTCCATCGAGGCTCGACACCTCGCTTATCCCCTCTGTGTGGATCGTCCGAGGTCGTCTTCTGTCCACGTTCGCGAACCTCGGGCGACTGTCCGCACGCCTCCGCCGACGGGCGCCCGTACGCCGGTCGCTGTCAGCAACTCCACCCGACCCAAGCTGTCGTTCCGGGCGATGACCCGTTGGGGTGCCGGTCGTGCAGTTCCGCTGGAAGTAAGACCCCCGGTCGCCCGACCTCCCGCGTGATCCTCGGTACGGCTGCTGACCTGCTGGAACGCCTTCCGTCAACTTCCGGCGTCTTCCGCTGTTACTCGCGCTCGGTTGTGCCGAATCTGTGCCCGACCTTCAAGCGATGGGTTGCGGCGTGGTCCCCGCTGACTGCCCGGTCGCAGCCTGACGCCTCGCTTACAAGAACCGTGCGCTTCGTCTGCCTGCGTCCGCATCCGTCGCCCGCCTCGGCCGACCGTCCATGCGGCGCCGGGCGTGGTCGTCTTTGTTCCGGCTCGTAGCTGTCACCGTTGCTGTCGACAGCCCGCCCGGGCAAAGGTCACAATTCCCCGTCCGCCTGACGTTTGAGCAGCCGGGCCAACGCCAGCGCCGATGAGGTGATTTCATTCGATCATGATGCAGCCCATACGCCATGGCGCCTACCGGTTCTACGCCCGCCGCCTCCGCGCCCAACTGGCCGGGAAGTCGCTGCCACGGCACGTGGCTATGGTGATGGACGGGAACCGCCGGTGGGCCAGGCAGGTGGGCTTCGATGACCCCGGGGTGGGCCACCGGTACGGCGCGGAACACGTCCACGAGGTACTGGGCTGGTGTGCCGACATGGGCATCCATCACGTCACTCTGTTCATCGCCTCCGTCGACAACATGCGTAAACGGGCATCCGAAGAAGTGGAGAACCTGATGCGGATGATCGAGGAGGTCGTCGCGGAGCCGCTCCTCCGCCCGGCCAATCCCTGGCAGCTTCACCTGGCCGGCCGTGCCGACGTCCTACCCGACTCGACACGCCACGCCCTGAAACTCGCGGAAGACGCCACCCGCGAACGCGGTGCCGAGTTCCATCTCACAGTCGCCATCGGCTACGACGGCCGCGAGGAAATCGTCAGTGCAGTTCGCTCCCTGCTGGAACAGGAGGCACGAGCGGGCGCCACACTCGACGACGTCGCCCAGCGACTAACCGCCGAGGCTCTCGCGGCGCACCTGTACACCGGCGGCCAACCCGACCCTGATCTGGTCATCCGCACGAGCGGAGAACGCCGCATGTCCGGGTTTCTGCTCTGGCAGGCCGCCTACTCCGAACTTTACTTCTGCGACGTGTACTGGCCCGGCTTCCGGAAGATCGACTTCCTGCGCGCCCTGCGCTCCTACTCGGCCCGCAGTCGACGATTCGGAGCGTGACAACCACATCCCCCTGCTCCCGGTTCCGTGGCGCAACCGCAAAGACCGGCGACCGTCAGACGTTGAAGCGGAACTCAGGTGCGCCCTGCCGTGGCCTGCGGCAGCCTGGTCGCCGCGCTGGTCACGTCCCGTTTTGGGCTCACGTCATTGGTCGCTGGTTGCCGACGTTTCACGCTGTCTTGTGCCCCGTGTGTGCCCCGGACGGCTCCATGACCTTGAACGGCTCTCGAAGTATGGCGGGCAGGTCGCCCAGGGTATCGAAAGCCAGTCCGCCCCAGCCCGGGTCGGTGTCGTTGTGCTCCGTGGTCCGGAAGACGGTCATACCGACCGCTGCCGCCCCCGCCAGCTCACCGTCTGCGCCGTCACCAACAAAGACGCACTCCGCCGGTCCAACGCCCAAGTGCTCGGCAGCAAGGTGATAGATCGCCGAGTCGGGCTTGGCCAGCCCGACATCGCAGGAGAAGACCGCGACATCGAACCGTTGGGCGAGCGGACTCTGCGGCCATGCCTCGGCAGTGTCCGAGGTGGCGTTGCTGATGAGTGCCAGCGGATGCCCATCGCTGCGTAGCGCGTCGAGCACATCCAGGGTGGCGGCCGAAATGCTGTCCAGCACCCGACGCCCGAGGGCTCGCCGATGCTCACCGGCCCGTGTCACCTGTTCGATGGTTGGTGTGCCGCCGAGGCGTCCGGCGAGGATGCGAATGGTCTCCTCCACGTCCCACCGGACCAGCCGGTCCCGCCAGGTGGCGTGGTACGCGGCAACCAGCTCGGCCGGAGCTACCCCGACCATGACCGCCATCTCGCCGACTACCCGGTCACGCTCCTCGTCGGCCCCCTGGATCAGGGTATGGAAGAGGTCGAAGATCACTGGCCGAGACATCTCAGCATCCTACTGAGATCGCCACCGCTGTCACCTTGCCTGCCATCCCGTCTGCCATCGACCCGCCCGTGTGGGGAGCGGGCCGCCGCCCGGCCCGCCACGTCAAGCGGACCTTGACGGCTCGTACGGACGCTGGCGGGCCGGGCCTGCTCCACCACGGCCAGCAGCCGGTCGCGTCCCCGCTCCGGCTCCCCGGTGAGG